>JAIIAN010000189.1 GCA_022717655.1 Bacillota bacterium
ACATCGGGGATTTTGCATACTTATTTGAGTTTCGTTTACTCCACTTCCGGAATTTCATATGCCCAGCTTTTTCTCAAACCATCCATAATTTCCATGATTCTTACCGTCTCAGCATGAGGCATTTCCGGACACTCAATTTTGCCCTCTTCCAATGCTTTTTTACAAGCTCGGACTTCATATTCGTATCCTGTAATCTGCTTTGGAGGAAAATAGCTTGCTGTTTCTTCATGGTTCTGGTTAAATACTGTAATCTTCTCCGGATTATTGATATTTTGAACCTGAATGTATCCTTTTGTTCCAAAAATACTTCCCATTCTATCAGAAATTTCTCTGACACCACTCTGAAGCGTTGCCATTTTATTTCCTTCAAAATTCATAATAATGGTTTCGAGAATATCGACGCCGCCTTCAAAAATTGCACTCGACTGCACATCTTTGAGATTTTCACCAAGCACCATGCTTGCAAAGTTAATCGGATAGACTCCGACATCAAGCAGTGCACCTCCTGCAAGTTCCGGTTTGCGGATTCTTTCTTTTTCTGTAACTGCATAGCTTAAATTTGCAGTAAGAGAAGTTACCTCTCCAATCACTCCACTTTCCACAATGTCCTGAATCATTTTTCTTGACGGCATGTATCTGGTCCAGATTGCCTCTGTGATTAACAGATTTTTTTCCTCCGCCAGTTTAAAAAGTGCTCTTGCCTGGTCTGCATTTACCGTAAATGATTTTTCACACAGCACATTTTTTCCTGCTTCCAGACACATCTTTGCGTGTTTGTAGTGATGAGAATGTGGCGTCGCAATGTAAACCAAATCCACTTCTTTATCTGCCAGCATTTCTTCATAAGAACCATAAGCTTTTGTAAATCCATATTTTTCTGCAAAAGCTTCTGCACGGTCAAGCTCTCTTGCTCCAACTGCATAAGCCTCAACATCATCCATTCCAGCCAGTGTTTCTGCCATATGTACTGCGATTCTTCCAGCACCTAAAATTGCAATCTTCATGTTGTGAATTTCCCTTCTATTTCTATCATAAAATTAGTCTCTGTTTTTTTATTATACCCCTGTATATTCCCCTTTGAAAGACTAATTTTCAGCCCAAGTTCTAGAATTTCCCACTGCTTCCGCCATGTGTTTCACCCGATGATGATGTATGTGTACTGCTTCCAGAATCCTCATCACTGGATTTTGGTTTTGCTGTGCGGGTGACATTTTCATATAAGAATAAATCACTGCTTTCTGTCACTTTTAGACTGCCTTTTTTCTGATAATTTCCAGCCGTTGTTTTTCTTGCCACCGTTTTTAATTTTCGTTTCATTCCGCCTACAATTGAAACTGCACAGATAAATCCAAGTACCAGTGCAACCGGAATCCATATCATTCCAAGTGGTTTTCTTGGAAGATTGGAATTATCGTAAGGGCGGTCTTCTCTCGCCTGTGTGACAAATGCATCGCACTGGTCGATATAAATTTCAAATGCTTTCTCATACTCGCCATCTGAAAGTGAACTCTTAAACTGTTCTGCTATGTAATCGCATCCTGCATCTGTAAATGCAGTAATTCCGTATCCATGTGTTGAAAGTGCCCAGTCTCTGTCTTCCATACTGACTAAAAATAAAATTCCATCTTTTTCTTCGCCATATCCATAGCCATAATAGTCAAAGAAATCATCTGCGTACTCCGTCGCTGTTGCGCCTTCAAGACTATCTACTGTCAGGATTACAATATCAAACTTTTGACGCTCACTTACTTCATCCAGCTTTGCCAAAATGGTCTGTGCTTCTTCCTCACTTAATAGCCCTGCTGAATCAGTCAGGCGTTCATACTCCCCTGAAAATCCACTGTCAGCCGATGCATCTGATACATCTGACGCCCAGACTCCAACTGTGGAAAGCACAAAAAGAAGTATCGTTAAAATTACTGCCGAAATCCGTTTCCTCATTTTCTGCCCTCCCTCTATAAAACACCAAACAGCCAAAACAGCCAGATAATACCATAACTCAAAGCTCCAAATACCAGTGTCAGCAATGCGGTCCATCTTCCTGCTGCTGCCTTATCCACCGGAAGATTTCCTACAAATTTTCCAGTCTGTCCATTCATCGCAAAGAGATATTTTTTTCCCTTCCACGTTGTATTTAAAATCCAAACCGGATACAGCGCATACTTTGCTTTTCCATTTTGCAACTGTATACTGCTGTTTTCGGCAGTCACAGACGAATAACCTTTGACAGTAGACGCAAATGCTTTTTCTGTCGATTTTTTTACTCTCTTATTTGCTCTTCCGACACTTTCTTCCTCACTTACATCATATTTATCTGCCAGATATCCTGCCAGATACGGCATCTGAAATTTTACCGCTTCTTTAAAATCAAACGGTTCTATCGATTCCATCAAATCATCCGGCATCTTAGAGGAACCATCTACCGGAATTCGTTCAAACCCAACGGTTCCGCCCCTGTGAATCATATAATGTTTTGTTTCAGTGTAATCGTACTCGCTATCGCTCCAGGTTCTCACTTTCGTTGCACGGTATCGAATATGAGCCTCTGCATCTGCATCAAACAGCCAAAACGGAACGTACACTCCCTTGATTTCATCAATGTGATTCTGGTCTTTGAAAATCTTAGGCAGAAGCCGTTTTCCACTTAAATGTTTCATCAGTCCCTCTTTTGCTGCCTTCTTATCTAATTTAAATGGAATCACATAATCCGGTTTTAAATTTCCCTCAAACTGTCCGGTCATCACAATCGGATTATCACAGTATGGGCAGGACGTTGCAGCAGTATTTGCATCGGCAACAATTTCTCCGCCACAGGATTTGCAGGTGTAAACTCTAAGCCCTTCTGCTTCACCCTCCTGCCATTCACTTCCGGCAGAGGTTTCCCATGTCATATCGTCAGACTGTTCATTTTGAAGTTCTTTTTCATAGCCCTGTAAAGTTTCCATTTCAAATTCAGTATCGCAGTATGGACATTTCATTTTTTGAAGTTTGCTGTTAAACTCAATTGCGCCTCCACAACACGGACACTTATATTCCTGTAAATTTCCCATGCAGTTTCCCCCTCTCTTTTCTTATGATGTAATAACTTTCATTTACTTATACTTTAGAAATTCTGACACAATCATCAAAAAATTTTTCACAAAGTAAACTACTCGGCTACAAATAAACGAGCTTCTTGTTTAAATATCAAAAGAGCCTAAACTATATTTTTTACTGAACATCATTCTCATCAAAAGGGTCTCCACATTCCGGACAAAATTTAGGTGGATTCTTTGGGTCTTCCGGCTGCCATCCGCATTTATCACAGCGATATAACGGTGCACCCGATGGTTTCTTTGCTCCACAGTTCTGGCAGAATTTTCCCTGATTTACTGTTCCACAGCTACAGGTCCATCCATCCTCTAATGGTTTAGGTGAGCCGCATTCCGGGCAGAACTTTCCGGTTGCCATCGCTCCACATTTACATTTCCATCTTCCTGCCTGAATTGGTTCCGGTTTCTTTGCTCCACATTCGGTACAGAATTTTCCGGTTACAACTGCTCCGCATGCACATTTCCAACTATCCTGAGGCTGCGCTTGAGATTGATTCTGTGCTGTTTGCTGCTCGGTCTGCTGCATTTGCTGCATCTGCTGCATCTGCTGCTGTGCCTGTTGCTGCTGAACTCCCTGATTATAAAAGCTCTGCGCTGCGCCAAAGCCTGCACCGGCTGCACCTGTATTCATCGGCATCCCCATTCCAACAAATCCATTCATTGCCCCATTTGGATTAGAAGCTGCATTTTCCATTGCATTTGCAGTTGCATCTGTCATACGTCCTGCCATCATAAATGGATTACTGCCAAGTGTTGCTGCATCCTCCATCTGGTTGATTTTCTTCATATCCTCTTCAGTGAGTGTAATTGGATTTAAGGCAATCGCCTGTACTTCAATTCCTCTTCGTTCTGTCCATTCTATCTTTAATGCACGATTCATGGCATCTTTTAACTCTCTTGTATGTGCCGGAATCTGTGCCGGACGAAGCTCCAATTCGGAAAGTGATGCAAATGCCGGCTGTAAGGCATCGATAAATTCTGTCTTTAACTGATTGTCAATCTCTTCTCTGGTATACTCGCGCTCTACATTTCCACAAACCTGTGTATAGAATAACAATGGGTCAATCATCTTATAAGAATACACACCATTACAGCGCACCTGAACAGTTCTTCTCATATTGATGTCTTTATTTACCACATCAAACATAAATGGATTTGGTGTTCCAAACTTGTTATCCATGATTTCTTTGGTATTAAAGTAATAAACCCTCTGGTCTTTTCCGGTATCTCCGCCAAATGTAAATCGTTTGCCGATTGTCTTAAATGTCTCTTTAATCCCATCACCCAGTTTTCCGGTAAAAATACTCGGTTCTGTAGAACGATTATAAGTAAATTCTCCAGGTTCTGCGCAGACTTCAACAATTTTTCCCTGCTCGACGATAATCATACACTGACCGTCTGCAACTGCAATTCCACTTCCATTGGTGATAATATTATCACTGCCTTTTGTATTGGAAGAACGCTTGCCAACACGTTTCTGTCCCTTAGTTACCAGGATATCTTTATCCAGTGCTTCACAATAGAAAAACTCTTTCCATTGGTCCGCCAATACTCCATTTACCGCTCCAACTCCCGCTTTAATAAGACCCATAATAATACCGTCCTTTCTACTGATTTCACACAAATTTGTTTTTTTGCTTATATATTCATAATTTTATTATACCAGTTTGTTAAATTTTGTACAATAGCCAAACGGCTAAAATCAGCAGAAAAAGCTCAATATTTTTTTAGATTTTTTACTTTATAATATGATAGGTTTTATCAAATTCTGTTCGTTTGACAAAATTAAAGTCCGCATCCACAATTTCACCGCTCTCTGTATAAGTAATTCCGTAAAACACTACTACAGCATCTTTTCCGGCGGTTTCTGTCGTTCCCCAAAGTGGCGCAGTAAAATAATTCTCTTCCTCTTGTTCATTTATTACCAGTCCCTTATGCTGAATCAAAAATTCAATCTCCCTGCACATTTTTTCATCACTGGTCCAGGCATCTAATGCCTGTGGAATCTGTTCGTATTCATTGCCTTCCAAATGTCTGTGATTTTGATAAAACCACTCTGCACCGTTTGGATAGGGATTGCCATCACTGTCTACTTTAACGAAATCTCCTGCCATTGCAATTTCACCATGTCCGCTTTGACTCGAAAGCGTCTCGGAAGATTTTACCTCGAATTTATTATCCGGAAGTGGAATGATTTTTTTCTCTTTGATTAACTGATGAATTTCCTCACTGTTTTCTCCAAGGCGGTATGCCTGCACTGTCTTTCCATGATTTTTTATAACCTTTATCATTTATGAACCCCTTTCTCTGCTCTACTTTTATTTTTCTATTGCTAAGTTTATTGAACCATATCCTAAGAGTTTCAACAGTGATTATTTTTATGGAAATTGAAACTGACCGTTTTCAGGCACAAAAAAATAGCCGCCCAAGTCTGGAAAACTAAGCGGCTATTCTTGAATGTTAATTAGTTAAACGGACTAACCGTCTATCGG
>JAIIAN010000190.1 GCA_022717655.1 Bacillota bacterium
ACAAATAGTGTGATAGTTGTTGATAATATTATATTCTTAATTATCATATTTAAAAATTGATTTTGTACAAAACTAGACTTTTTTATTCCATAAAAAAATTTTGTGGAAAACAGCCGGCTAAAAAAGACTTGCCTATATAAGAACTCAAAAACGGATATACTAAAAAAAGAAAAGAGGAGAAAATCATGAAAGACAAGATTTTTGGAATTTTGCAGAGAGTTGGACGTTCTTTTATGCTTCCAATCGCAATCCTTCCGGTAGCCGGTCTGTTACTGGGACTTGGTGGTTCTTTTACAAATGAGACCATGTTAAAAGCATATGGTTTATTAAATGTAATGGGACCTGGCACCATAATCAATCAGGTTTTACAGATTATGAATGCCGCAGGAAATATTATTTTTACGAATCTTCCGATTATATTTGCAATGGGAGTTGCAATCGGAATGGCAAAGAAAGAAAAAGAAGTTGCCGCACTTTCGGCAGTAATCGCATTTTTCATCATGCATGCATCTATTGGAGCATTGATTGATATTAACGGCGGAGCAGAAGCCATGCTTTCCGGAGCAACTACAGATGTATGTGGAATTACTTCCTTACAGATGGGTGTATTTGGAGGTATTATTGTCGGACTTGGTGTTGCAGCGCTTCACAATCGTTTTTATAAAATTGAGCTGCCTCAGGTATTATCCTTCTTTGGAGGAACCAGATTTGTACCGATTATTTCAGGGCTTGTCTATGTAGTGGTTGGTATTGCAATGTTTTTCATATGGCCGACCATTCAGGCCGGAATTTATGCAGTTGGAGATTTAGTACTTCGTTCCGGTTATGCCGGTACCTGGGTCTATGGATTTATGGAACGTCTCTTAATTCCATTTGGTCTTCATCACGTATTTTATCTTCCATTCTGGCAGACAGCAGTTGGTGGTACCTTAGAAGTAGGCGGACAGATGATAGAAGGTGCTCAGAATATCTTCTTTGCACAGTTATCTGATCCGAGTGTAGAACATTTTGCGGTATCTGCTACAAGATTTATGTCAGGTAAGTTCCCACTTATGATTTTTGGTCTTCCGGGAGCTGCATTTGCCATGTATCGTACTGCAAAACCGGAAAAAAGAAAAGCGGTAGAAGGTCTGCTTTTATCCGCAGCTTTAACTTCTATGCTGACAGGTATTACAGAGCCACTTGAATTTACATTCTTATTCGTAGCACCATTATTATACGGAATTCACTGTGTATTTGCCGGACTTGCTTATATGCTGATGCATATCTTAAAAGTCGGAGTAGGAATGACATTCTCCGGTGGATTTATTGATTTATTCTTATTTGGTATTTTACAGGGAAATAAAAAGACAAACTGGATTTGGATTGTAGTTGTCGGAGTGGTATACTTCATTGTTTACTATGTGCTGTTTAGTTTCCTGATTAAAAAATTAGATTTAAAAACTCCGGGTAGAGATGATGCAGAAGAAGTAAAACTTTACACAAGAGCAGATGTCAATGCCAGAAAAGAAGGAGAAAAAAATGCATCTGTAGAGGACCAGGTTTCCGAAGGAATCTTAAGAGGTCTTGGTGGTAAGAAAAATATTTCTGACGTAGATTGTTGTGCAACCAGACTTCGTTGTACCGTGCATAAATCAGAGCTGGTAAATGATGCAATCTTAAAAGCGACGGGAGCATCCGGTGTGGTTCATAAAGGAAATGGTGTGCAGATTATCTACGGACCAAAAGTTACTGTAATTAAATCAAACTTTGAAGATTATCTGGAAACAGCTCCGGATGAAGAGCTTCATACAATGGAAGAAACAACCGATTCAAAAACAGAAGAGAAAACAGAAGAAAAACAGTCTGGAAAAGTAAAAGAAACGATTATCGTTTCCAGTCCGATTACCGGAATTGCAGATGACCTGGCAAATGCGCCGGATGATGCATTCGCAGGAAAAATGATGGGAGATGGAGCAGTGGTAACACCTACAAATCCTGTAGTTGTTGCACCGGAAGATGGGGAAATTGCTTTTGTTTTTGATACCAAGCATGCGATTGGATTTATGAGTGACAGCGGACTTTCCATGTTGCTGCATATCGGAATTGATACCGTAAAACTGGATGGAAAAGGATTTACCTGCTTTGTAGAAGATGGACAGAAAGTGAAGAAAGGTGATAAATTGCTGGAACTTGATCTTGAGTATCTTAAAGCCAATGCGCCTTCTTTATGTTCTCCGATTCTGTGTACAGAATTAGAGGATAATCAGAAAGTCAGATTGCTTGCAAGCGGAGAAATCAAAGCGGGAGAACCGTTATATGCAATTGATATTTATGAAGCATAAAAAAATAAGAAAATAAAAAAATAAAAGGAGAAATTATCATGAAAGAATTTACTTACACAATTAAAGATGAACAGGGAATTCATGCAAGACCGGCAAGTATTCTTGCAAAAGAGGCAAAGAAATATGAAAGTTCCATTACAATCAGCAAAGGGGAAAAAACAGTGGATGTGACAAGACTGATGGCAGTTATGGGACTTTGTGTAAAATGCGGACAGGATGTTCGAGTAGAAATTGATGGTGCCGACGAAGAGGCAGCATTTGAAGGAATGAAAGCATTTTTCGAAGAAAACTTATAAAAAAGAAAATATTTTTCGAAGAAAATTTATAAAAAATGGCGGTCAGATTTTTATCTGGCCGTTTTTAAGAGAGGAAATGAAAATGGAACGTGAATATAGAGGAAAGTCCGTGTATAGAGGTCTGACAATCGGACCGATTGCGGTATTAAAAAAGAATGATGTTCAGGTAAAACGTGAAAAAATCGAGGATGCCAAGCAGGAAATAGAACGGGTAAAACAGGCAGTTGCAGATTCCCAGGCACAGTTACAGCATTTATATGATAAAGCGGTAAAAGAAGTCGGAGAAGCAAGCGCAGCAATTTTTGAAGTGCATCAGATGATGTTGGAAGACGAAGATTATCAGGATGCAATTCAGAATATGATTCAGACAGAACTGGTAAACGCAGAGTATGCGGTTGCAGTGACCGGTGATAACTTTGCTGAGGTTTTTGCAAGCATGGATGATGAATACATGCAGGCAAGATCAGCAGATGTAAAAGATATTTCGAATCGTCTGGTTCAAAATTTAAGAGGAGATGTTTCTGTTGATTTAAGTGAAATGGAGCCATCCATCATTGTTGCAGATGACCTTTCTCCAAGTGAGACCGTGCAGATGGATAAAGAAAAAATTTTGGGATTTGTGACCGTTCATGGTTCTACCAATTCGCATACTGCAATTCTTGCAAGAATGATGAATATTCCGGCATTGATTGGTGTTCCGGTTGATTTAGAAGAGTTGAAAACCGGAATGGAAGCCGTTGTAGACGGATTTGAGGGAAAGTTTGTTGTTGAACCCGGAGAAGAAGTGAAACAGCAAACAGAAGCAAAAATGTGCGAAGAAGCCGAAAAATTAAAACTGCTGCAAGAATTAAAAGGAAAAGAAACCGTAACAGCAGACGGAAAGAAAGTGCATCTTTATGCCAATATCGGAAGTGTAGGCGACATTGCAGGTGTACTGGAAAATGATGCCGAAGGAATCGGTTTATTCAGAAGCGAGTTCTTATATCTTGGAAAAACAGATTTTCCAACAGAAGAAGAGCAGTTTAATGCCTATAAGCAGGCGTTGCAGTTGATGGCAGGAAAAAAGGTCATTATCCGTACCCTTGATATTGGAGCAGATAAACAGGTAGATTATTTTAATCTTGGAAAAGAAGAAAATCCGGCACTTGGTTATCGTGCAATCCGTATCTGTTTAAAACAGCCGGAGATTTTCAAGACCCAGCTTCGTGCACTGCTGCGTGCAGCAGTTTATGGCAATCTGTCCGTTATGTATCCAATGATTACTTCTACAGAAGAAGTAGAGCAGATTTTTGCGATTGTGGAAGAAGTGAAACAGGAACTGGATGCCGCAGAAATTCCGTATAAAGTACCGGAACAGGGAGTAATGATTGAAACTCCGGCGGCTGTTATGATTAGTGAAGACCTGGCACAGATGGTAGATTTCTTCAGTATTGGTACGAATGATTTGACTCAGTATACGCTGGCAATTGACCGTCAGAACGAGAAACTGGATGATTTCTATAATGCGCATCATAAGGCAATCCTTATGATGATTCGGATGGTAGTGGAAAACGCTCATAAATATGGAAAATGGGCTGGAATCTGTGGAGAGTTAGGTGCAGATTTGGAACTTACCGATGAATTTATGAAGATGGGAGTGGATGAGCTCTCTGTTGCTCCGGGTATGATTTTGAAACTGAGAAAAAGAATTTGTGAGTTCTCAAAAAACTGAAATTTCAGTGGGAAAATAACAGGAAATATGCTAAAGTAGAGATAGAAAGTTGGGGTCAAAAAGGCTTTAGAAAAAAACGGGGGAAATCCTGGGAAAAGGTGGGAGAACGGTGTATCGTATTTGCAAAGTTTTAAATCATAATGGGGTGATTGCGCTTGACATGCAGGACAGTAAAGAATATGTATTGCTCGGAAAAGGAGTCGGGTTCGGAAAAAAAGTAGGCGAACGAATGGAACAACCGGAAGAGTGTACGGTTTATTCTTTACAGGAAACTTCATCAAGAGGCGCGGCTTCTGAACTGGCAAGAAGCATAGAGCCTGAATATCTGGAAATGGCAAATCAGATTTTAAATCTGGCAAGAGAACAGTTTGGAACAATTGATCAGAGTATTTTGTTTCCGATGGCAGATCATATCGAGTTTGCAGTAAAACGAATGCAAAAGGGAGAACAGATTTCAAATCCTTTAACCCAGGATATTAAGACGTTATTTTATGGAGAATTTAAAGTTGCGCTGACACTAAAAGAGCGCTTAAAAAAAGAAAAAGGAATTGATGTGCAGGATGATGAGATTGGATATGTCGCACTGCATATTCATTCAGCGCTTGAAAAAGAGTCGGTTGCGGTTTCTATGCAGATGGCAAGAGCAGTAAGAGAATGTATTTCGCTGATTGAAGCACAGAGAAAGATTCATATTGATGTAATGTCTTTGAGCTATAATCGTTTGATGAATCATGTAAAATTCATGGTTGCACGGGCATTAAATAAAGAGTCACTGAAAGTAAATATGAATGATTATGTGGAGCACAATTTTCCACAGTCTTATGAACTTGCAAGAATTGTCTGTGACCATTTGAGTAAGGCACTTCGGGTTCAGCTGGAAGAGATTGAGATTGGATATCTTGCGATGCATATTGAGCGGGTAAGTATGGAGTAATTTAAAAATATAAGAATATAAGAATATAAAAAAGACGAGTACAGGTGGTCGAAATCACCGAGGCTCGTCTTCTTTTTTTGTCCATTCCTTACAAAAAGTTAAAATTAACTTAAATTAAGTTGACATTAAAACTAAAAAATGATAAGTTTAACTAAAAAATGAGTTAAAAATATGCGAAAGAAATATAGGAGGTCAAAAATAAAATGGATTACAGACAGGAATATGAAAAATGGTGTGTGGATGAGCACCGATTGATTATGTAAAATGGGATATGAACCGT
>JAIIAN010000191.1 GCA_022717655.1 Bacillota bacterium
CTTATTTTTAGGTTCGAAAGACGACTTATAAAGTGTCCTGCTGCCACCCAGATACCACTTCCATAGGAGCTATGCACCGCATGGGAGTTGGTAATTCATTATATCTTATTCCTTAAGTAATGCAAATGAAGATTTGGACATAAAAAGACCGACCTCCAATCGTTAGATTTTAGGTCTAACTTTTGGGGGTCGGTACATATTCCCATATATCTGGCGGTGTCATAATTTATTTCAACACTCGAACTTTCTGAATCTTTCCATTCAGTGTATCCCCTAATCCATAAACCACATGGCTTAAGACATACTGTCCATCATTGACAAAAATTTCAATTAAATTTTCTTCTACAAAAATATCCAGTTTTGCAGATTTCCCTACTTTCAGGGTCTGATTTTCCACATGATATCCTTCAATATCTGCAAATACACGTTCACGGTTTCCTACAACTTTTCCATCTTCCAGACGAATTTCATATCCACCGATTTCCAATTCTTCTCCTTCTGATAAAGTCGTTGTTATCCAAAGTGGCTGTTTTTCTTTTAATTTTAATACCGCTTTGGTTAAATCTATTTCTTCAAAGTTTTCTTTTACATTCGGATGCACATCAAATGTAACCTGTCCATTTTTGATTCCAACCACTCGTGGAAGGCACATCATTCCGATCCACTGTGTTCCATCTTTTGATTCTACCGGTTTTGGCATACGCATCCATGCAATCATCACTCTTCTGCCATCTTTATCCAGATTGCTCTGTGGCGCATAAAAATCACCGCCATAGTCCACCATCTGATACTCATCCGGTAAACTTAACTCCCCGGTTTTAGCATCAAATTTTGCCAATGTACAGACAGACTGATTCGCATATTCCAAACCATCATTTTGAATTCCCATTGGAGAACCGATAAAAACATACTGCTCACAAATTTTAAATAAATCCGGACACTCCATCGTATGACCATAAGTCTCTTTCCGACACTGAGATTTATAATTCCAGTTTTCTCCATCTTCACTTTCAAAAATCAAAACTCTTGCCTGCTCTCCATGATAGGTACTTCCAAGTACCATATAATACTTCTCGTCCTCTTTCCAGACCTTCGGGTCTCTGGTATCTCTGGCATCTGCAATTTCTTCGTCCCGGATGACCGGAATAATCTGTTTTTTTCCGTTCCAGTTATCAAACTTTTCTCCATCTTCTGCAATCAGCATTGCCTGACTTGTCTCAAACTGGTCATTTTTAGAAAGATGAATATTTTCTTCATCCTGTTCCAGATAACGTACTGCAGAATAATAGAAATAAAGTTTCTCATCTTTTTCAATTGCACTTCCAGAAAAAACACCATTTCTGTCATAATATTTTGTCGGAAATAATGCAATTTTCTTATGTTCCCAATGCACTAAATCTTCACTTACTGCGTGACCCCAGTGCATTGTTCCCCATATTGGAGCATAAGGAAAATGCTGGTAAAATAGATGGTAAAGTCCTTTGTAATAAATAAAACCATTTGGGTCATTTATCCAGTTAACTGGGGATTTTAAATGTAATACATCCTGTTTCATGAATTTTTTCCTTTCTACTATCTATTTTTATTTTTTTTGTTATTTTTGTCACTTTTTTCGTTAAAAGTAACCGGTTACTCTATAACTTGATATTAACTACTTACGTTACAAAAGTCAATAAAAATTAAAAAAGAATCTCGCTTGCGAGATTCTCCGCCTGCGGCGGGTTGCTGTGCAACATTTTTCTACTCCGCCGCAGTGCGATCCTTGCGGAGCGTTTATTATTTCATAGGACGAAGTTTCCTATGAAATAATAATAAAATGCCGAGGCGTTCTGCCCCGACATTGAAAGCATTTCATCTTTTATTTACTAAAGTCCAATTTATTTATTAAAGTCCAATTCCAAGTCCAATTAAATGCATAATCAATGCACAGATCCATGCCACTGCACACTGCCAGAATACAACTCCGACTGCCCATTTTCCACCAAGTTCACGACGAATAGAAGCAATTGCCGCTACACATGGAGTATACAGCAGACTAAATACCAGAAGAGACGCTGCGGAAAGTGGAGAAAGCACGCCTGCGATTCCGCCTGCAAAGAGCACTTCTAAGGTTGATACCACACTTTCTTTTGCCATAAATCCACTGATTAATGCAGTACAGATTTTCCAGTCTCCAAGTCCTACCGGTTTGAAAATCGGAACTAAAAATCCTGCTACCATAGCAAGAATACTGTCTGCGGAATCTTTTACCATATTTAAATGTAAATCAAAACTCTGTAAGAACCAGACTACAATTGTTGCAAGCAGAATAACAGAAAATGCTCTTTGTAAGAAATCTTTTGCTTTTTCCCATAAAAGCTGTCCTACATTCTTTGCTCCCGGCAGACGATAGTTTGGAAGCTCCATTACAAACGGTACCGGTTCGCCTTTAAATAACGTATTTTTGTAAAGACAGGCAGCCAGAATTCCAACCAAAATGCCAAGCAAGTATAAACCTGCCATAATGAGTCCGCCCTGTTTTGGGAAAAATACACTTACAAAAAATGCATAAATCGGGAGTTTTGCCGTACAGCTCATAAATGGTGTTAAAAGAATCGTCATTTTACGGTCACGTTCACTTGTCAGTGTTCTCGTCGCCATAACTGCCGGAACGGTGCATCCGAAACCAATCAGCATTGGCACGATACTTCGTCCGGAAAGACCGATTTTCCTTAACAACTTATCCATCACAAAAGCAACACGTGCAATGTATCCGCTGTCCTCCATCAAAGATAAAAAGAAAAATAAAGTTACAATAATTGGAAGGAAACTTAATACACTTCCAACACCGGTAAAAATACCATCTGTTACAAGGCTGTGCACTGCACTATTTACATGCGCTGCGGTCATTGCTGAATCTGCCGCTTCTGAAATCTTATCAATGCCAAATTCCAAAATGCCCTGAAGCCATGCTCCAATCACATTAAAGGTCAGATAAAAGACTAATACCATAATTCCGATAAAACAAGGAATTGCCGTATATTTTCCGGTCAGAATCCTGTCAATCTTTTCACTTCGGATGCGTTCTTTGCTTTCTTTTGGTTTTACCACTGTTTTCTCACACAGACGTTCAATGAAATCAAACCTCATATCTGCAATTGCTGCACTTCTGTCTAGTCCACGCTCCGTTTCCATCTGCTGTACAATATGTTCGAGCATTTCCATTTCATTTTCATCTAACTTCAGTTGTTCGAGAATCAGCTTGTCACCTTCGATTGCCTTTGTTGCAGCAAAACGAACCGGAATCTCAGCTTTTTGTGCATGGTCCTCAATTAAATGAATCACCGCATGAATACAACGGTGCACTGCACCATCGTGGTCATTTTTATCACAAAAATCCTGACGAAGCGGACGTTCCTGATATTTTGCAATATGAATTGCATGCCCAACTAATTCACTGACCCCTTCATTTTTTGCAGCCGAAATCGGAATGACCGGAACTCCAAGCAGGGCTTCCATTTCATTTACATCAATTGAGCCCTGATTTCCAAGCACCTCATCCATCATATTTAAGGCAACAACCATCGGCACATCCATCTCAAGTAACTGCATCGTCAGGTATAAATTTCTATGAATGTTCGTGGCATCCACGATATTAATAATTGCTTTCGGCTTTTCATTTAATACAAAATTTCGGGAAACAATTTCCTCACTGCTATATGGAGACATTGAGTAAATTCCAGGAAGATCTGTCACATCTGTATTGGAATACCCCTTAATTGAACCATCTTTTCTATCAACCGTAACTCCCGGGAAATTTCCAACATGCTGATTCGAACCGGTCAACTGATTAAATAAAGTTGTTTTTCCACAGTTCTGATTTCCTACTAATGCATAGGTCAATGTAGTTCCTTCCGGAAGAGGATTTTCACTTTCTTTAGAATGATACTTTCCATCTTCACCAAGACCCGGATGTTCCGATGGTTTTAAATACTCTTTTCCTTCGTGTGCACGGCTTCTCTTTTTAATCGGCTCAATCTCAATCTGGTCTGCCTCCGCCAGACGAAGTGTCAGTTCATATCCATGAATCTGAAGTTCCATCGGGTCGCCCATCGGTGCAAGTTTTACAACTGTGACTTCTGCCCCCGGAATCATTCCCATGTCAAGAAAATGCTGACGAAGTGCTCCCGAACCGCCAACGGTTTTGATGGCAGCACTCTCGCCGATTTCAAGTTCTTTGAGTGTCATTCTCTAATCTCCCTTCTCTTATGTTTTTTGTTCTTTTATTTCTTTACTTTGTAGTTTATCTTTCAGTAGAAGATATTTGAGATTTTTTAACAGGCTTTTTCAGCCTGTTTTATTTACAAACCATTGATTTTCTAAACCGCAATACTTTCTCAGAAAGCTTAAGGAGCTGCTCTCCATCTGTCTCACCCAGCTGTTCCATCAATGCTCTATGATTCGCAACCATATCCGCATATAATTCTCTGCTGTAGTTTTTACCACTTTTTGTAAGGCAGACTTCATACTTTCTCTTATCTTCCCTTTGCTGAATTCTTAGAATATACCCTTTTCGTTCCAGCTCTTTTAAAATATTTGCAATTCTTCCGGTCGACATCTGCAGTTCATTTGTCAAATCTCCAACCAGAATATGGTCATTTTCTTTATATAGATAAATCAGAATCCGGTCTTGTCCAAACGCTGATGCCCTATCCAAAAACGCTGAAATTTCTTTTGAATACTTGAGCTGCATGTCGGTAAATTCCAATGCAAGTACATCCAAAGACATCCGCGTGTTCCTCCTGTTTTCTCTTCTACCTAAAGATAGTTTATTCTAACCAACGGAATTTGTCAAGAGTGGAAAAGAAAAAGGATTACCTTTAAAAATAAAAGTAATCCTTTTTCCTGATTTTAATTTTCTATTAAATGATAGTTTACCTTTCGTCCTTCTCTATTTTGTACTACTAAATTTTTTTCTGTTAATTTTTTTAACAACCGCAACGCTGTAGAAGTGCTGAGTTCCAGTTTTGTTTCAATTTCTTTTCTGCTAAGTTTTCCGTTCTGTTTCATTAACTCAATGATTTGTTGTTCTGTTTTAGAGAGAACTTCGTATTCTTCCTTTCTTTCCAAACTTTGATTTCTATTTGGAAGGATAATTTTAAATGCATTTTGTGTGTGTTGAATTTCAGGTTTTTGTTTCACATCATGATACGCATTTAAAATCTTTCTAATTCCTGTTCCATAAGCTTCAATTAGCTGAAGCCTGTAAAAAACATTTGCCAGATTCTGATTTCGGCAAACAGAAATCCCCATCATGATATCTTCTAAATCAATTCCTGACACAAGCCCTCCTACCGAAACAAATTCTATTCTATCGTCATAAATGCTAATCAGCGCACTTGCCTGAAAACCATAATCACGATGTACCATCAAATTTAACAAGGCTTCTCTTAGTGCATCTTCTGGATAATCTCTGGTATCAATTCTCAAAAGTTTATTGAATGTAGACTGGGTCTGATTA
>JAIIAN010000192.1 GCA_022717655.1 Bacillota bacterium
ATATTTTTTGTGATTGGGGTATTCTGGTATAAACGGATACGGGCAGGCGGAAAATATCCGGTCTGGAATCAACAAAAGAATCTGAATCTGCCGGCACTTTTAAAACTTGCAGTATTAGGAGTCTTTGTCCAGTTTGCAATCAGTTTTCTTTTAAATCTTGTATATATCGTTCGACCGGATGTGATGCAGAATTATACGAAAGTAATGGAGAGTCTGGGAAGTGGAAATCCAAGCCTCTTTTCTGTATTTTATGTGGTGATTACGGCACCGATTGTAGAGGAAATGCTTATGAGGGGGCTCTGCCTTGTGATTTTAAGAAAAGAGTTTCCATTCTGGGTGGCAAATATCATTCAGGCATTTTATTTTGGTGTGATTCATCTGAATCTGGTACAGGGAATCTATGCGTTTTTATTGGGGATGGTGCTTGGTGCTGTGGTAAAACGCTATGGAACTTTGAAGGCATCGATGTATTTACATTTTGTAATTAATTTCAGTGGACAGCTTTTAAGTCTGCTTTAATAGCCTAAACGCTTCTTGCGGGCAGGGTTGAATCGGATTTCGTACCTCTTGCCCTGATATCAGATAAAATTAAGAATCGAAATTAGAAGAAATGGCTCTTTTTTCTTTCAGAAATCCAAGTCGGCTTTACGATACAGGCAGTTGTGTGGTAAACTTAAAAAGAAGTCAGAACGAGTCTCTAAAAAATAAAGAATAGAGGCAATTGTTAAGGAGGGAATGCAATTATGAAAAATCCGGTATTGGTCGTTATGGCAGCAGGAATGGGAAGCCGTTACGGAGGCTTAAAACAGATTGACCCGGTAGATGAACAGGGTCATATCATTATGGACTTTTCAATTTACGACGCAGTAAAAGCAGGATTTAAAAAAGTAGTATTTATTATAAAAGAGGAAAATGAAAAAGACTTTAAAGCAGCAATCGGTGACCGCTTAAGCAAAGTGATTGATGTAAGTTATGTCTATCAGAAACTGGAAAACATTCCGGAAGGATTTACCGTTCCTGAAGGACGTGTCAAACCATTTGGAACCGGTCATGCTATCTTAAGCTGTATCAACGAAGTGGATGCTCCGTTTGCGGTAATCAATGCAGATGACTATTATGGTTCTCATGCATTCCAGGTAATCTATGATTTCTTAACCACACACGAAGATGATGAAAAATACCGCTATACTATGGTTGGCTATGTGCTGGAAAATACATTGACCGAAAACGGACATGTGGCAAGAGGAGTCTGCGAGACGGATGAAAACGGTCATCTGGTAGGAATCTGTGAGAGAACCCGTATTGAAAAACATGGAGATCAGGCAGAATATACAGAAGATGATGGAAAAACATGGACGGCTCTTCCAAATGACAGCATTGTATCCATGAATATGTGGGGATTTACACCAAGTATGCTGACAGAGTTAAAAAATCGTTTCCCGAAATTCTTAGAAGAAAATCTGGAAAAGAATCCGTTAAAATGTGAATACTTCCTGCCTTCTGTAGTCGGAGAACTGCTGGCAGAAGAAAAAGCGACTGTTCAGGTTTTAAAATCTACAGATAAATGGTATGGTGTAACCTATAAAGAAGACAAACCGGTAGTTGTGGCTGCAATTAAACGTATGAAAGCAGAAGGGCTGTATCCAGAATATTTATGGGAAAAATAAATTAAGGCTTTTCTTTTTTTGAAAAAGATGGTAAAGTAATATAGAACATAAAAGATGTTTCTAAACAGAAAACTTAGAGGTTTTAGAAGGAGGAACAACAAATGGCAATTTTAGTAACAGGTGGAGCAGGATACATTGGAAGCCATACCGTAGTAGAACTGCAGAGCGCAGGCTATGATGTGGTTGTTTTAGATAACTTAAGTAATGCGAGTGAAAAATCACTGGAGAGAGTAGAAAAAATTACAGGAAAACCGGTGACTTTCTATAAAGCAGATATCCTTGACAGAGATGCATTAAATGAAGTATTTGAGAAAGAATCTATTGATTCCTGTATTCATTTTGCAGGTTTAAAAGCAGTTGGTGAATCCGTAGCAAAACCGTGGGAATATTATGAAAATAACATTGCAGGTACTTTAACTTTAGTTGATGTAATGAGAAAACATGGAGTAAAAAATATTATTTTCTCTTCCTCTGCAACTGTATATGGAGACCCTGCATTTGTTCCGATTACAGAAGAATGCCCGAAAGGACAGTGTACCAATCCTTATGGATGGACAAAATCCATGCTGGAACAGATTTTAACAGATATTCAGAAAGCAGACCCGGAATGGAATGTAGTGCTGCTTCGTTACTTCAATCCAATCGGAGCACATAAGAGCGGAACAATCGGAGAAAATCCAAACGGTATTCCGAATAACTTAATGCCATACATTACTCAGGTAGCAGTAGGAAAATTAAAAGAACTGGGTGTATTCGGAAATGATTATGATACACCGGATGGAACAGGAGTACGTGATTACATCCATGTAGTAGACCTTGCAAAAGGACATGTAAAAGCACTTAAGAAAATTGAAGAAAAAGCAGGTCTTAAGATTTATAACTTAGGAACTGGAAAAGGTTACAGCGTACTTGATATCGTAAAGAATTTTGAAGCTGCAACAGGTGTAAAAATTCCTTATGTGATTAAAGCACGTCGTCCTGGAGATATTGCAACCTGCTATTCAAGTGCGGAAAAAGCAAAAGAAGAACTTGGATGGACCGCAGAATATGGAATTAAAGAAATGTGTGAAGATTCCTGGAGATGGCAGTCCAATAACCCGAATGGTTATGATGATTAATTTGAGCGTTCGACTTGAAAAAAATAGAGAAATTTAAGATTAGAAAAGGCAGAAGTGCAGGCTTCTGTCTTTTTTGCATTTGCAGTGCAGGAGTTGGTTAAAATTGATTGGAATTGATTGGTGCCTGACACCGAACAGGGACTGTTGCCTGACACTGCACTGCTGGACATCAGGACACCACACTGGCTTTTTATCTGGAAGTATGCTAAAGTAAAAGAAAAGATTGAAGGAAGAAAGGCGGGAGAATGCATGGGAAGATTTGTAAATCCCCAAATAAGTGCATTTCAGGATGTGCTTAATTCAGAAATCTATGTGGATAAAACAGCGTTATTGGAATATACCAATCGTGTTATTGATACAACTTCAAAATTTATCTGCAACAGCCGGCCTCGAAGATTTGGAAAATCAATTACAGCAGATATGATTACGGCATATTATAGTAAAACATGTGATTCTGAAAAAATGTTTTCAAATCTGCAAATTGGAAAAAGTAAGGATTTTAAGAAACACTTAAATCAATATGATGTGATTCATCTGGATATTCAATGGTGTATAGAACCCGCAGAAAGTCCGGAAAAAGTGATTTCTTATATTACAGAGAACACGATAAATGAATTAAAAGAATATTATCCAAACGAATTAAAAGGAAAAATAAAATCCTTGCCAGAGGCTTTGTCAAGAATCAATGCGTCGACAGGAGAAAAATTTATTGTTGTAATTGATGAATGGGATGTACTGATTCGGGATGAAGCTTTAAATGAATCAATTCAAAATGAGTATATTAATTTTTTAAGAGGAATGTTTAAGGGCAGTGAACCATCAAAGTTTATTCATCTTGCATACTTAACAGGGATTCTTCCAATAAAAAAAATAAAAACGCAGTCTGCGCTTAATAATTTTGATGAGTTTACAATGATAGATTCAAGTAATCTTGCTTCGTTCATCGGTTTTACAGAATATGAAGTAAAAGAACTTTGTAAAAAATATAATATGGAGTTTGAAACGATTAAGAACTGGTATGACGGATATCGGCTGGAAGAGTATGAAGTCTATAATCCAAAAGCAGTTGTCAGTGCAATGAACAAAAGAAAAATTAAAAGCTATTGGTCGGAGACAGGAACTTACGAAGCAATTGTTCCATTAATAAATATGAATTTTGATGGACTGAAAACTGCAATTATAGAAATGATTTCGGGAAATTCAGTAGAAGTCGACGTTACTTCATTTCAAAATGATATGACAAGCTTTGTAAATAAAGATGATGTTCTTACTTATTTAATACATCTTGGATATTTGGCTTATAATCAGGAAAATCAAACAGCAGTTATTCCGAATGAAGAAATCAGACAAGAACTGATTAAAGCTACAAAAAGAAAAAAATGGGATGAATTGATTGCGTTTCAACGAGAATCGGAAAAATTATTGGATGCTACATTAGATATGGATGGCGAAGCAGTAGCAGAAATGATAGAAAAAATTCATATAGAATATGCATCGATGATAGAATACAATGATGAAAATTCATTAAGCAGTGTGCTGGCAATTGCTTATTTAAGTGCGATGCAGTATTACTTTAAACCAATTAGAGAATTACCAACTGGTCGAGGATTTGCAGATTTTGTATTTCTTTCTAAGAAAGAATATGCACAAGATTATCCGGTATTGATTGTAGAACTTAAATGGAATCAAAGTGCAAAGACTGCAATACAGCAAATAAAAGAAAAAAAATATCCAACTTCAATAGAACAATATACGGGTGAGATATTGCTAGTTGGAATTAACTATAATAAAAAGACAAAAGAACATGAATGTGTGATAGAAAAATATGAAAAGAATCAGTAAAAGAATATTGGTAGAGAGTCAGGCAGGATATGTAAAAATGCATATCCTGTTTTTACATCTACATTTTGGAATTGCTTAATGTATAAATTGAAAAATCTTGAAGAATTTGCGGATTGCAGATATAATAAACTAAAAATAATAAGGGGGCATTTTTGTGAATCAAGAAACAGAATTAAAAAATACAGGAATACGTGAGCAGGTGATAAAGGAAATCATTGATTTTGCAAAAAAATATGATGTAGAAAAAGTGCTTCTGTTTGGTTCAAGGGCAAGAGGCGATTTTAAACGCACAAGTGATATAGATTTAGCAGTTTCCGGCGGAGATTTTGACCGCTTTGCACTGGATGTAGATGAAGAAACGACAACGCTTTTAATGTTTGATATTATTGATTTAGATAGAGAAATGCAGCCTGAATTGCGGGAATCCATAGAAAAAGAGGGAGTGATTTTATATGAAAAAGTATGAAAATTTTTGTGCATCATTAAAAAATATGAAAGAAATTTACACGTATGAAGAACCTTATAATACAGTAGTATTGACAGGGCTCGTCGGATTATATGAAATTTGCTTTGAGCAGTCTTGGAAGATGATGAAAGAAATACTTGAAATTCATGGATATGAAGAAGGGGCTACTGGTTCACCAAAGATTATTTTAAGAACGGCATATAGAGCTGGGATGATTAGAGATGAAAAAGCTTGGTTGAGAGCACTACAAGAACGAAATAATGTAACCCACTCTTATAATGAAAAGATTGCGCTTGAAATTGTTCGTCAGGCGAAGGCTGTTTTTTATGACTTGTTCGTTCAGCTTAAAGATGAAATTGATAAAAATTGGTTGTGATTTTGGATAAATTAATTCAACAGGCATTA
>JAIIAN010000193.1 GCA_022717655.1 Bacillota bacterium
TCCCATATCCCTGACCTTTTTCACATAGTCTTTCACCGATTTGGATGAATTATTTGTAATAAAAATATACTGCGCTCCTCTTTTTCGGATTTCTTCTAAAAATTCAAGTGTTCCATCAAAGATTTCATTTTCATTATAAATCGTTCCATCCATATCTAACAAATATAATTTCTTTGTTTTTAAGCCTTCTGCATTTTTGCCTGTCTTATCTTTCAATCTGTTCTTTCCTCCATCTTGATTCTGACGTTCCTCTGTTTTCCCTTGTTTTCCCTGCTTAGCAAAAAAGAAGCAAAACGAATGAAACTAAATTTAAAAGAGTTTCGTCCGTTCTGCCTCCTTCTATTTTTTTCCAAACTTAAAATTTCACTTTAATAAAAACATAATACTGGGCATCCAGCTTCAATATTTTCATAAAGCTCTGCTGCCATACTGCTTGGAAGGTTGATACATCCATGAGAACCACTATACATAAAGATACTTCCACCAAAGGAATATCTCCAGCTTGCATCGTGGAATCCAATTCCACCATTAAATGGCATCCAGTATTTTACCGGAGATTCATACTCATAAGTACCATCTGCACTTCTTGTGCCTCTTAATACCTGGTCTTTCTGCTTATATATCAAAGAATACGCTCCTGATGGAGTTCTTCGGTCTGAAATCGTATAAGTTCCGGAAACAAAATCGGTATCCATTACAATATTTCCGTCTTTATAATACCACAAATGCTGATTTCCAAGGTCAACTTCTACATAAGTATTTCCAATATCATCGCCTGTCATACTATAAATGGCAGCTCTTGATGCATAAGCCGGCTCTCTTGTCACCACATCATGATTCATGATATTTTCATAAATCTGCTCCGCTTCTTCGCTCTGGTCAATTCTAAAACCATAGCTTCCACCACTGATAGTCACAGGTTCTCCGGTCATCGTGCTTGTAATGGTACGGTCACGTCCCATTGTATTTCGTCTTGTTGCCAAGTCTAATACATATTCCTTGATATGTGCCATGACTGCCTCTTTATTTTCTACATAATTTCCCTCTTCGTCATAGCTTAACCAGTCTTTAATCTGCATACCGTCTAATACTTCCTGCTCATCGCCAAATGTATAGGTAATTGTTGCAGTTGCACAACTGTTCCAGATATCCTTTTGATGAATCAATGTTTCATCTTCTTTTGTAATATTTGGTTTTTCATAAGCACCGGTTTTTTCTACGGACAGCTTATTCTGACTTGTATGTACTGCTTCCTCTAATGCCGTAAACAACGTCTCTTCGTTAATGGTTGTTCCCTGTGTCTCATCCTGAATCACGAACTGATTATCTACAAACGCAATCTGTGCATCTGCTGGTGCTTCCATATTTGCTTCCTGCAGACAATCCAGATTATCTAACTGAGTTCTAAGTGCTGTTTCATCAAAATCTGCATCAATCTCAACCGTATAGTTTTTCTTTGAAAACAGACCACTTACCCATAACAGTGAATTCTGTTTCTTCATTACATCTTTTACGTCTCCACTGCCTGTATACTGATATCCAATATCACTGCCTAAAATCGTTCTGCTTTCGTCATTTCTGAAATCCAGTTCAATTGCATAAGACTCTACCTGTTTTTTCAGTTCTGCCTCTGCTTTTTTCTCTGTCATGTTTGCACAGTTCATTCCATTGATTTTACTTCCTGCAAACAAATGATTTGTATAATAGAGTGCCCCCACTGCATATCCAGCTGCTAAAACCACAACTGCTGCACCGGCAATGACAGAAGGTTTTAATTTCTTTTTTGTGTTCTCAGGTTCTTCGTTTGATTCTGCCACTTGTCCGATTCCCACAACTGGTGTGGATTCAACAACCGGTTCAGCGACTGCTGATACTGCCGCTTCTTCTTTTTGTTCTTCCGGTTCTGCTGTGGTATTCTCATTTGCATTTTCTAGAACCTGTTTTTTTAAAGCTTCCTCTTCTTTTTTCTGTTCTTCTAAACTCTCTTCCAAAGAAGGCTGGTTTTCTTCAGAAATCTCTTGCTCTAAATGTTCTTGCTCTAAATGTTCTTGTTCTAACTCGGACTGGTCTTTTGAGGTCGAATCTTTTTCCTGTCTTTTTTCTTCTGTATTTTCTTCCTGTTCTTCTAAAACAGGCTCTTTTTCATTTAAAACTTTCTCTTGTTTTTCAGCATCTTCTTTTCTTTCTGCTTCCTTCGCCAAAACAGATTCCTTTACCGCTTCTTCCTTGGCAATTTCTTCCCCTATTGTATCCTGAATGATTTTCTCCATTGCAGAATCAATCTGCTTTTCCATTTCAGGATTTTCGCCAGAATGTTCCTGTGCCTGCTTTTGTTTTTCCATTGCCCGTTTTTTTGCAGCTTCTACTTTTTTTCTTCGGGCTTCTGAACGAAACGGCTGCTGATTTTTATTCTTTTTTGTTGTATCTCTCATTATCTAATACTCCTGCAATTACTACTTCTCTTTTCTTTTCCATCCAAAATTCGACACTCGTACATTATAACACAAATTTTCATTTATTGGTAAAATTAACGAAACCTAAATAAAAGTTAAGAAATTTGTAATAACTGCCCCCAAAATGATAAAACTGCCCTTTTTAATTTTTCTAAATTTTTGTCTTTCTCTCTTCCCTTACCGATACAATTTTACAAGTTCCACCAGTACCTCAACTACTTTATCCATAGCTTCTACAGTAGCATGTTCATAAGGTCCATGGCAGGCATAAGAACCTGTTCCAAGATTCGGGCATGGCAGTCCCATAAAACTGAGTCTCGCTCCATCTGTTCCCCCTCGAACCGGAATGACATTCGGAACAATCTGGACCTGTTCCATTGCTTTCTTTGCATTTTCAATCAAATGGAAATTTTCTTTAATAATCTCCGCCATATTTAAATACTGTTCTTTTATGGTAAGTTCTGCTGTTCCTGCCCCATATTTTTCATTTATCTTTTTACAGATATCGGTTAAAATTTCCTGTTTTTTCTCAAATTTTTCCTTGTCATGGTCACGAATAATATAAGATAACTTTGCTTTTTCTACACTTCCCTCCATTTGACATAAATGATAGAAGCCTTCGTACCCTTCTGTATCCCTTGGAGTCTGATTTTTTGGAAGCATTTCATTGATTTCCATCGCAACTAAAGAAGCATTAATCATGACACCTTTAGAACTTCCTGGATGTACATTAAACCCATGCGTAGTGATTTCAGCAGAAGCCGCATTGAAATTTTCATATTCGATTTCATCCTCACTTCCACCATCCACGGTATAAGCAAACTGCGCTCCAAATCTTTTTACGTCAAATAAATCTGCACCCTGACCAACTTCTTCGTCTGGTGTAAATCCAATTGAAATTTGTCCGTGTGGAATATTCTGTTCTTTTAATGTTTCTAACATGCACATAATCTCAGCAACTCCTGCTTTGTCATCTGCACCTAAAATCGTTGTTCCATCACTGGTGATTAATGTTTTTCCTTTTAAGTTTGACAAATGCGGAAATGTTTTTGTCTCCAGTGTTCTTCCACTTTCTCCCAGTTTTAAATCTTCTCCATTATAATTTTCATGAAGCATCACTTTTACTGCATGGTCCGCAAAATCGGAAACCGTATCGATATGTGAAATAAAACCTAACTTTGTACTTGTTTCATATCCTTTTGTTGCCGGAATAATTCCATAAACATAGCAGTTTTCATCCACACTTGCATTTTCTAAACCAAGTGTTTTTAATTCTTCTACCAAAAGATTGGCCAGCTCAAACTGACACTTTGTTGTCGGATGAGTTTCACTTTCATCTTTACTTGCGGTTGGAATTTCTGCATAACGCATAAATTTTTTATAAGCCTGTTCCATATCTTAATATCCTCTTACTTTCTTTTTTTCTTAGTTTCATCTTCATTTAAAATTTTTTCAAACATACTCAGTATACCACAAAAGGATGCCAGATTCACACTGACATCCTTTTTCTTTCTACTTTTATCATTTCTTTTCTTAAGCTTCTTTAAACATCATTCCGAAAATTTTTCTTACCAGTGGACCTGCAAAGAAAATCTGCCAGCAAAGCGCCATTGGGAAGTTTAATGCAGTTGTTTCTACCCATACCGCAATTATGTCTTTCCCAGCATGTTTAAATAATAACGTAGCTGCAAGACTCATACTTGGACACATCAGACATACTGTTACCGCTGAAATTGCAAGAATAATCATAATCTGTGCATCTTTTCCTGGAGTCACAAATCCAAACGCAATTTTCTTTGATAAAAATCCAAATAAAAAGAAGTCTAAAATAAATGCAATTGGTCCCATAATCACTAATTCATGAAAAGCAAGTAAAAAGACTTCATTTGTCATTCCTCCCTTATTAAGCGCAATGTTATAAATAATCATTGCATAAACCATGACGAATACCATCATAATTATAAATACTACTTCCTGAAATTTTGTTTTTGGCATAATTTTAATTCCTTTCTTTCGCTCAATTTTTTATAAAAATAACATATAAAAACAAAAAACGTGCAGTTGAAAAAGATTTTGCGATCGTTTTGCAACTGCACGTCGTGGTTCTATTATACCAAAACTTTATATGATATATAATACTTTAAGTTATACAAACTTTATTAGAGTTTTTTTAATTTCATATACAACTCATACAATTCTATTTCATTTGACAGCTGTTAATGCCAACTTCCTTATTTATATTTACCATACTTTTTTATTCTATATTTATCATTCAGTTTTCTTTAACTGTTTAATCAGCTGATTGATATAGGTACTTAATCCTGCGACAAGAATTCCCTGCACAATAGCAGTAAAAAATGCCATTGCGATATTTTGCATACCAGAAAGATTACAGTTCGCAATTACATAAATTCCACAAATCATCATTCCGAGTATTCCAAGTATAATCGGAATATATTTATCTGCCACTGTTTTCAATTTTTTTAGTGCAATTCCGATAAAATACAATACTACAGCAACTACCACTAATTCCGGTTTCACATAGCTTAAAATTTGTTCCATTTCAAATCACCTTTCTTTTAATCTGCAATTATATAATGTAAGCGCCAAAATTTACTTTTAACACTTGCTGATGCTATAGTATATGTCTGCTGGAAAAGGTTTTCCACAATCTGTTTTTAGGACTATGCAACACGAAATACAACACACAAATGAAAGCAACAAAAAAAAGGTACTGTAAATACAGTACCTTTAAAGCAGGGGATGAGGGATTCGAACCCCCATCGACGGTTTTGGAGACCGGTGCTCTACCATTGAACTAATCCCCTATATTCTTTTTTTAATACATTTCCTTAACACGCTTACTATTATACAATAAATAATCTGTTATTGCAAGCTATTTTTTTAATTTTTTGAAATGTACCTTCAAAACTACATATACAAAACCGAAACCATGCAGACACTTGCCGCTCCGCTGATTTCTCAGCTTCTGGTCAAGCCCTCGACCGATTAGTAG
>JAIIAN010000194.1 GCA_022717655.1 Bacillota bacterium
ATTAGTAGATATTCTTACTGAGTTTAGTAATAAAAAGATAATTGATTGTATCCAGTTCATAATGTTGATTGCAGATCTTAAAAATAAGGCGTCATTTGTGTTAGGACAAACACATATTCGTCTCGGTGAAGAGGGTTTTGCTCAAAGTTATTTCAATAAAAACATTGACTCAAATAATGTTCTACGTTCTAAATTAGAGTTTTTAGTTAAAACAGGTGCGCTTAGCCCTCATGTGATAACTGAAAAGGATTTTTTAATTTTTAAAAATGGCGTAGATAATGTTCCCACTACCTACGCCATTTCTCATTACATCTTTGAAATATTTACTCCATTTTCTTTCAATCTTTACTCCAAATTTACTCCATTTTAAAAATTTGTTACGATATTTTGCGGTATTCTACGATACCTTTTCTTTGAAGAAAAATGTCTGCAAACCTTGATTTTCAGCGAACTTTTCAATATTTCCAAGCACTTTATTCTGTTGTGAGAATTTCTTCTCAATTATTTTGCAACAATGTTAATAATCTTCTTCGGAACATAAATCTCTTTGATAATATTTCCTGTCAGTTTATCTGCGATTGCAGCTTTTCCTGCTTCAATTGCTTCTTCTTTTGTTGCTTCTGCAGAAATGCTGATAACTGCTTTTGTCTTTCCGTTAATCTGTACCGGAATTTCAATTTCGTCATCTTTCATTGCTTCTTCATCTGCTGCCGGCCACTGTGTATGGAATACAGAGTCTGTGTGACCATATTCTGCCCATAATTCTTCTGTGATATGTGGAGCAAATGGTGCAAGCAGTTTTACAAATGTCTCGATTGTTTCTTTATCGATTCCACCTGTTTTCTTTGCAAGTTCAATTAATTTATTGTTATATTCCATGAATCCGGAAATAACAGTATTTAAGCTGAAGCTTTCCAGACGCTGTGTGATATCATATACCAGTTTATGGCGCAGTTTTATCATTTCTTTTGTCTCAGCAACGCCTGCTTCTTTGCTGTCCATAGCCAGTTTCCAGAAACGATTTAAGAAACGGTAAACACCGTCAATTCCTCTGTCATCCCATTCTGCATCTAATTCCGGCGGTCCTACAAAGAGTTCATACAGTCTCAAGGAGTCACAGCCGTAATCTCTTACTAAATCATCCGGAGATACTACATTTCCTTTTGATTTACTCATCTTGATACCGTTTTTACCAGTAATCATACCCTGATTGAACAGTTTGTGGAATGGTTCATCAAAGTCAATTACTCCGATATCATACAAGAATTTTGTATAGAAACGGGAATATAACAGATGCAGTACTGCATGTTCTACTCCACCGATATACATATCTACTGGAAGATATTTATCTGCTTTTTCTTTTGAAACTAATTCTTCGTTGTTTTTGTTATCTACATAACGCAGGAAATACCAAGAAGAACCAGCCCACTGAGGCATAGTATTGGTTTCACGTTTTGCAGGCGCACCACAAACCGGACAAGTTGTATTTACCCATTCGTCAATTGCAGCAAGTGGAGATTCTCCTGTACCTGTTGGCTCGTAAGATTCTACTTCCGGTAAAGTTAATGGAAGCTGGTCTTCCGGAACCGGTACATTTCCGCAATGAGGACAATGGATAATCGGAATTGGTTCACCCCAGTAACGCTGACGGGAGAATACCCAGTCACGCAGTTTGTAGTTTACGGTTTTTCTTCCGAATCCCATTTTTTCAATCATAGCCGGTGCTTCTTTTTTCAATACAGAAGATTCCATACCATTCCATTCGCCGGAATTAATCATTGTTCCAACTGCATCAGTATAAGCCTCAGTCATGTTTTCAATTTCTTTTCCATCTTTTGCGATAACCTGAATAATCGGGATATCGAATTTCTTTGCAAATTCAAAGTCACGGTCATCATGAGCCGGTACACACATAATTGCACCTGTACCATAATCAGCCAGTACATAATCAGAAAGCCAGATTGGAACTTTCTTTCCATTTAATGGGTTGATTGCATAACTTCCTGTAAATACACCTGTTTTTTCTTTGTCCTGCAGACGGTCAACATTTGATTTCATAGAGGAATCATAAATATATTTTTCTACTGCTTCTTTTGTTTCTTCTGTTGCAAGAGATGCAGCCAGTTTATGTTCCGGAGCTAATACCATAAAGGTTGCACCATGTAAGGTATCCGGTCTTGTTGTATAAACCGTAATGTTATCTTCTCTTCCATCAACCTTGAAGTCAACTTCTGCACCATAGGATTTTCCAATCCAGTCAGACTGCATTTTCTTAACTTTTTCCGGCCAATCCAATTTATCCAAATCGGATAACAGACGATCAGCATATTTTGTGATACGAAGCATCCACTGACGAAGATTTTTCTTTGTTACAGTCGCTCCGCATCGTTCACAGCATCCATTTACTACTTCTTCATTTGCAAGACCTGTTTTACAGGACGGACACCAGTTAATCGGGAATTCTTTTTCGTAAGCAAGACCTTCTTTAAACATTTTTACAAAAATCCACTGTGTCCATTTGTAGAAATTCGGGTCTGTTGTATTTACTTCTCTATCCCAGTCATAAATCGCTGCGATATCATTAATCTGTCTCTTAATATTTGCAATATTCTGTGCTGTTGATTTTGCCGGATGTACACCCATTTTGATTGCATAGTTTTCAGCCGGAAGACCAAATGCATCCCATCCCATTGGATGAATCAGGTAATAACCCTGCATCATTTTATAACGGCTCCATACGTCAGAGATAACATATCCTCTCCAGTGTCCTACATGAAGTCCATTTCCTGACGGATATGGGAACATATCCAGACAATAATATTTCGGCTTTTTACCGTCATCTACGTTTACCGGTTTTGCTTCCCAGTTTTCTCTCCATTTCTGTTCAATTGCCTTATGATTATAAGGTACTGCCATTGTTGTTTCCTCCTAATTGTTATTATGTGCTTTCAAAGTCCTTTACTAACTATAAAAAGACTCCGAGAATACATTATTTACCATGAAATAAAAAAGACCCTTTTGTCACTAAACTTTTAGAGACGAAAGGGTCTTAGATTCATTCCGTGGTACCACTCTAATTCATCTGTATCTCTATATCTACAGATGCACTCATTGATTCTGTAACGGGAACTCCCGCCTTTTCTTACTAAGAAATCTTTCTGTTCTGTAAAGGGACTCCAAGGCCAGTTCCACATTTCTTCTCACTGCCTTTCACCTGCCGGCAGCTCTCTGTATTAAAGGACAATGTGTACTCTTCCTCTTCAATGTTTTTTTCATGTTTCAGAGTATTTTCTACTCTCTTTAACTATTGTTATTCTACCCAGAACCCTTGTATTTGTCAAGTAAGAATCCAAAAAACCACTTTATTTTATTCCAAGAACCACATTTGCCGGTGAATCTTCACTATATTCCAGAGTAATCTCATCTCCCACATCATAAGTCACAATTTCCGGATAATCCACGACCGGCACATCATAAACCTCATCGCTTTCTTCCAATGCCAGATAAAAATGAGAATTTCCATCAATGACCGCCTGTCCAATTCTCTTGATTTTTCCACTGATTTCATTTGTTCCTGTACTGTTTTTGTCTGTTGAAGTAATTCCATTAGAGGCAAGCAGTTTGACATAAGCTTTCTCACACTCTGATACGCTATCACCGATTGCAACATTTTGATATTTCTGAATATTCACCATCGCATATTTTTTCACCAGACCGGCTCCATCTTTAAGCGCCATAAAATACGTCGGTTCATTTGAAATATTTAACAACAGTGGAAAGGCTGCCGTATATTTTAAGTTCTGTACCTGTCCTTCTGCCGATTCCATTGCGGAATATTCTTCTGCTCCTGCACAGGAATAATATCTGGTTTCCATTGTACGCTGATTCATTAATACAAATCCAACATTGGAACGGTCTCCACTTACTGATGTGATTCCGGTGTAAACCCATACATCATCTTCAAGTGCCAGATAATTATATCCATCCGTTGTCTTTAAACAGCCTTTCTGACCCAGCACACTGTTAAAAAATCCATTCTTTAATGTTCCATGATAATTATATAAATCAATTAATAAATCAGCCGGATAAGCACGGTCTACCCACTGCGGGCAGTCTTTTATTTTGTACTCTTTTGTTTCACCGGTAATTGCATTACAAAGTACCACTTTTCCAATGGTCTGTCCGCCAAACAAACCAATATTAAATTTTTTCACCGGACAAATCCAGTATGGTACTCCCTCATCATTAATTTCAAAGCTTAACTGGTCAAACATATAGGTCGGATAACGAAAACGAAGATGACGATAAATATTTCGATTAAACAATTCGGATTCCGAATATTTAATTCCTTTTTCTAATTTTACCAGTTCCGTATTCTGTGTTGCCATATCAATCCGAATATAAGCCGGAATCCCATCTTTTTGATTCGTCAGCCATTTAATTGCATTTGCATACACAAGTGGTGTAACACGATACGGCTGTCCCTGATAATTAATTTGAGAATACAAATCACTGACCTCAAACTGAGAAACCATATCTACCATACTTCCCATTTTTCGATTTCCAAGTAATACTGCGGAATCCTTATCCAAAAGCGGAATCTGGTTAAAACTAATCTCTTTAATATCTTCTGTAAAATCCCGCTCTTCTGGTGTTACAAGATTCTGATATTTTTTTGCGTTGATAATCGGGGAAGAAAGCAGAGAACCTGCCGCATATACTGCAATAATAACAAGGATTAAGGTAACACCTGCCTTGATACCTTTGCTCTGCTTTAATTGAACTGTCCCATAAAATCTTTTCCGGACTGCATAAACAACCAGAATTATTCCAATTACTGCGACAAGGAAAAACCAAAATCCACTCTCATGGATGTTGATTGCAGGCAGTTCAATATAATAATATAAAAACGCCAGCAAAAGAACGGCAATTCCCGCTAATACTTTCTTTTTCATAAATCTGAATTCCTTTCTTTTTTTGTATTACGGTACAGTGTAACACAAAACAGAAAAAAAAGATATCCCGAAAGCCCCCACTCCTTCGAGATATCTTCTTAAGTTTTCTTAAATTATTGTAAAGCAGTTATTTTAAGCGTCTGCTCCTTCTTCCTGACGAGCTTTAATTTCCTGTTCCTGAATATCAGACGGTGCCTGCTCATAACGGGCAAATTCATAAGAGAATGTTCCACTTCCACCTGTCATGGAACGAAGGTCTGTAGAATATCCGTAAATAGAAAGCATCGGAATATCAGCTTCTACAATTGTACAGCCTTTATGCTGTGCATCTGGATTCATTCCAAGAACACGTCCTCTTCGTTTATTCAAATCGCCCATAACATCACCGGTATATTTATCCGGAACATTAATTTTCATAGAAACAATTGGCTCCAACAGGACTGGAGAGGCCTCCAAAAAGCCTTTCTTAAATGCCTGAATTGCGGCTGTTTTAAATGCCATTTCAGAAGAGTC
>JAIIAN010000195.1 GCA_022717655.1 Bacillota bacterium
GGTTTAACGACATCAGAATTTACGGATGTAAGAGTAAAGTGAAACTTTATTTAAATATAGAATCAGAAAACAAGATTTTATTGACTGTTTTAAAGGGTGAAGTCGAGATGGAAGGGACTGTTTTAAAAGAGGATGCTTCCATACAAAAACATATCACACGAAACACAACACTTTTTATGGATGGAATTAAAATCGATTTGAGAAGGGAGGAAAAATAATGCTTGAAAAATTAGTTTATTTTATCAGTTCTTTTTCATTACTTTTCTGGACTGTATTCAGCAATAAAAAATCATTAGATGAAATCTTAGCTTATGTAGGTGTAGTTACAATGCTGTTAGCAGTAGAACTTGTAATCAGTATTATCTGGGAAAAGAAAAAGAATCGAAAGAAACGACAGGGAATTTACATTATGTTGTTTTTACTAAATGTCGGAGCAGCCGTTTCCTATTGTGCATCAAACTGCAGAGCTTTTGCAAATGATTTAATGTATTTGATTTTGATTTTTATAGTTGTTTATTTCCTGACTTGTTACACTGACTGGTATCAGTCAAAAAATCTGGGGTTTATTGCGATGGTTTCTGCACCCTTGGCATTAATCGGAGCATTGCTTTGTAAACCGGTAAATGGAGCACACATTAAGGTTTTTGGAATCTTGATTTTACCGCTGGTTATTCTGCTTTATCAAACTGCTATCTGCTGGTTTTTGAAAGGGCACAGCAGAGGATATCTTGGAGGAAAAGTCGGAAGTCTTTCTTCAAAAAATGTCGGTTTCTTATGTTATACCGTATTTCTTTTCCCTCTCATAGCAATGTGCAATGAATTTAATTTATTAATTTTAATTGCCCTGCTTGGAACAGCATTTTTCTGGTATTCGATTCCGGATTTAAAAATCCGAATGGCTTATATTGGGCTCTGCCTTGGAACAGCATTTTTGGCATGTAAGTTTGTTTCTCATATTAGAGTGAGACTGGAAGTATGGCTTAATTTGCCAAAAGCAGTAACAGACGAAGCACTGATTGGAAAAACCGAAAGTATTGTTTATTTTCTAAAAAATATTCAGCGTAGCGGTTGGTGGGGACTTGGACCTGGAAACTTATCAATTATTTTTAAAACGACTTGTGATACGGACCATGCATTGACACGAATCTTTTATGATTACGGTATTTTAATGGGAATTCTGGTGATTACCGCAGGAGTTTTGCTTGTCAGATGGATGACAACCATTCGGACTTTAGATACAATGGAAGAATTTTGGACATTAGGAAGCATTATTGTGACTGGTACAATTCTGTTACTTCATATCGGGTCTAATACAGGTGGATTCATCAGTGCAGGAGTAAGCCTTCCTCTGGCATCAAGAGGGTTATGCTTAAATGCCATGTTTGTAAGTTACATAGCTGTGGAACTTGGCTTTATGGAAAAAGGAGAAAAAAGAAATGTTCAGAAAAAAAGAAAAACTTCAAAGTTACATTAATCAGGTCTGGCGTCTGTTTAAAGTGGCACTTGTAATGATGCTTGTTCTGGCACTTGTTTTAGGAAATCGTTATTTGGAAGCAGATGTCAAAACAGCAATGTCAGAACAGGAATTAGACAGTTCTCTGCTGAGCCTTTCAGAGGTGTATCTGCCAGGTACGATTTATGATAAAAAGGGTAACGTATTGATGTTTGGCAGTGCACCAGGAAAACTTAGCTGGCTGGGTGATAAAAAGAGTGGTTCTCTGGAGCGTTTAATTGGGGGAACAGAGTATACAAAGGCAGTGGAAACCGGAAATGTCCGCATGACCATTCTTGGCATAGCGCCGGAACTTTTAGGAGAAGCCGATTCAAGAATGGATGAAAAATCTTTGTTTCATCCAAATCAGAGACGAATTGGTGGAAATGTAAAGCTCACAATTGACGCAGACTTACAAAATTTTATTGAAAATCTGCTGATTGAAAATGGCTACATGGACAGCTCGGTTATGGTAAGTAATTTTAAAACCGGTGAGGTTGAGGCTGCTGTATGTCTGGGAGGAGATTCTACAGAAACCGTATTTTCAAGGAAATTTCATCCGGCAAGTACCATGAAACTGGCAATTGCGGCATCGGCATTAGAATACGATGCAAATCTTGCAAATTTTAGTTATACCTGCAAAGGTAACAATACCTTTACCTTAGATGCAGAGGGAAAAGAAACCGTTTCTGTTCACTGCTCAAGTGGAAATGTACATGGAACTTTGACAACAATGCACTCTGCAATGGCACAGAGCTGTAATGGTTATTTTATTGCATTAGCACAGCAAATTCCAGAAGAAATTTTAAGAGAAAACTTAAAAAAATTTGGATTTGACGATGTGATGCATTTTGACTCATTTAAATTTAACGATAATACCTTTATGGGTGAAAGTGAAAATGCCTATGACCTAGTCTATGGATGTATCGGTCAGGGACAGGCATCTGTAACCACGATTGGATTAAACATGGATACAAACGCAATCTTAAATAAAGGTGTCTTGGCAGAGCCTCATTTTATTTTAGAATCCAATGATAAACGAGGAGAACAGATGAAAGCAAAGACACAGGCAGTTACAAAACAGATGTGTACCGAAGAAGTGGCAGACAGCATCAAAAATATGATGTCAGGAGTCATGAAAGAAGGAACGGGACGTAGTTTTGTAATCGATGGAGTTGAGACGGCATTTAAAACTGGTACTGGTGAAGAAGGCGATGGAAACACACAGACGTTACTGGTAACAGGAGGAATTTTGGATGAAAATAAACCATATTCGATTACGGTATGTTTAAATCATGTTAACGGGGGAAGCAGTGTCAACGCTGGATTGATTGCAAAAGAAATCGTCAATCGATTAGTTATGGAAGAGTAAATTCCGAGAGTACATAAAAGAAAGAGGAGGAACGGTTATGTTTGAAAAATTAAAAATTAGTGACGAGGTAGATTATATTCCATTTGAAGTGGATGGTGTGGAGTTAAAGAAAAACGAAATTTTGTTTACCAATGAAGAATTGAGAAATGGAGTAGAAACACTCTCCGAAGACTGGGAATTAGAGGAAAGTCAGGTAATTGAAAATAAGTATTTAAGTATTGATATGATTGGAAAAAACGGAATTGAAGCAGTGTATGAAGATTTGGATGCGGAATTTCCAATTGCATTAAAAAAGAAATTAAGAGATGGCAGACAGAAATTTGCACCGATAAAAGTAAAAGCTGGTACAGATAAAATTCTTCCGATTCATGCGGGATGTGTGCCGGTGGAACAAGTGGTTGCAGTAGGACGTATGTCTTCTGGAAAGACCTGCCTGCGTCTTCAGATGACGGACCTGCCGTATTTTGATTTGATTGCATCCGGAACTGATACAGCAATCTATGATGATTTTCCGGCAATTGATTTATTAAAAAGAGAACAGGATGAAGAACGCAGAGCCTTTATTTATGAGCAGGTACTGCCAGAAGGAACAAAGGTAAACAGTATTTATCCTGCGAATTATTATATGATTTCTGCTCCAAAACGTAATATTTTATTAAAATACGATGACATCTCTGGAGAAGAATGTATCAATATGGATTGGAATTCTCCAATTTTAGATGCTTCGTATATTATTTTCATGATAGATGCCGGAGAGTTAATAGGAAAAGAAGTTGCAAAGTATCATGAAATTTTAGACCAGCTTCTGCCAAAAGTGAAAATCAAAAAGGCGGGTCAGGATTACAAAATTTTTGTTGCAATTACCAGAGCAGATTTACTTTTAGAGCAGAATGAAAAACTGGCAGACATTTGTCAGAGGACACTTTCCTGGGATGGTAAAAGATACACAAAACTGGTTCACAAAAATGGTTTCAACTTAAAAGAGTTCAATAAAAAACAGGTGGCAATCAAGGAATATTTAAGTCAGGACTGCCCTGATTTTTATAATACAATTCGCCGTTATATTGGAGAAGATAAGTTGGTTTATGGTTTATTAGCATCCATTGGCAGTGAACCGGTTCGAAGTAGCGAATCAGAATCAGATGGAATGGAATGGAAATATGAGTATAATCCTCAATTTATCGAAGAACCAATTATGTATTTATTGAATGATTCAGGTCTTTATCCGACAGCAACAGAAAAAAAGGAAGAATCTAAAAAAGAAACCAAAAAAGAGACAAAGAGAGATTATGAAGAAAATGAAGAGTCAGATGAAACAGAGGTAGATGGATTATTTGATTTTGACAGTTTAAAGGAAATCTTAAAAAAGAAGTTTAAGAAAACAGTAGGATAGGAATCAGGAGGAAAAGGTATGTATTACTTTATCGGAGGCAGAAATGCAAAAAGTGGAAAGGGACTTGGTGTTTTACGCTATAGTCCTGGATTTCCAATCGAATATCTGGAAAAAATTGAAAAAGAATGTCTTGAAATTGAGGTAGACAATCCAGAAAAAGCATTGTTAATCTATCCAATTGGAAATAAAAATATGGTGGTTATGCAGGGGCAAAAAATCAATGGAAATTATTTTGACGGCAGACCACATGTGACAATGCACGGATTTTTAATGAATATCGAAGAGTTTAAAAACATAATTTTTCGCCTGCCGGCAGTAAACGAAACGGTCTTTTATGAAAAAGAATTGAAAGAAAATTTAAAAAGACTTCCAAACGAAAACTTTGAGAGAGATGTAAAATGGTTTGAACAGCGGGAGGAAATAGATTTACTTGAAAAGGTAAATACAGAAACTCGTTTCGAACTCTTTAAGATGGCATTTTATCTGGCAAAACATCCGGAAGAATCCTTTTATTTAAAATTTGAAGGAACAGAACAGGCACGAAGAAAAGCACAGCTTGAATATTATCAGATTCTGCCTTATGAGCTTCAGGAACGTCTTTATACTATCAGTAATGGCACATGCCTTCAGTCGAACGCACAAATTTTAATTGGAGGAAAAACGGAGTATAAAAATGGAGAAAAGAAGTGGGAATTTATTACAATTCCAAAATCAGTAAAAAGAGTTCTGGAATTTAACTGGAAGGAACGAAAAGAAGCGTATCAATTTACGAACATCATTATAAAAGAAGCAGGAATAGATGTGGGCAAGTTAACAGAAAAAAACTTACTTACTTTATATGAAAATCTGTGGTCAATTTATTTTGAACAGGAAAATATTTGGTCAATCAATATGCTTAAAAAAAGTTTTCCAAGTGTTTACAATGTTTTAGAAAAAAAGAAAATCATTGAAACACAGACAAAACCGTTGGTTAAAAAAGCAGAATCTTATGCTTACTCTAAGGTGGATAAGGGTAGAATGGAAACAGAAAACTTAAAACTTAAGAAAAACGAAAACAGATCAGAAGAATTTGTAGAAAAATGCTGGGAGTATCTTGAAAACGGCACAAATCCAAGTTTTTTATTCTCTAAAATTCGCAATTATTATCAGGACAAAGAGGATGAATGGTTTGAGTTTCAGAATGAATTAAGAGAAAGATTATTT
>JAIIAN010000196.1 GCA_022717655.1 Bacillota bacterium
CAGATTTTTTGCTTTTTCCATCCGAAATTCTACCAAATACTCCTGGGGCGAACATCCAATTGTTTTTTTAAACATATTCGTCAGATAACTGCGATTAATCCCGATATATTCTGCCAGCTCATTAATCTTTATTTTTTCTCTGTAATGATGTTTTATATACTCCATTGCATGTTCTACATATACAGTCCCCGGATAGGTATGCTCCGGCATCGTTTTTGTATTAAATTTCTCATTGTCTTCTATTAATGTCGCCAGAAACAAATTCAAATACCCATTCCTACGCATCGATTCCTCCGTTGTAAGTCGATGCACTTCAAGTATCTCATCCACATACGATTTTAAAAGTGCTGTACATTTTAAACTTCGAATTGATTTCTCTTTTGAAAATCCCGCATACTGCATTACTTTTTTTACTTTATAACCATACAGCCCAATCCATGCATAGGCCCATGGCTCTTTCTTATCCGCTTCATACCAGGCTTCTTCTTCTGGACAAAGTAAAAAAGCATCGCCGGTTGTTAGATGAAATACTTCACCATTCTTTTCCAGATTCCCTTTTCCATTTGTAATAATATGAAGTACATAATAAGTCCTTTTATTTGGTCCAAACCGATGTCCGGGATAACATCGCTCCCATCCACAATATCCAAGACTTAATTCTGCCGAATCAATCGGCAAATCCTCCAGACATTTATATCTCCCCTCATTCGTATATGCCGTTACCTGTGTCATATCACACTTCCTCTTTTTTATAAATGTGATGCGATAAAGTCACCTTTTACAGTTCCCAATTGAAGTTCTTCTTTTGCTTTTCGATATTCTTTTGGGCTCACTGTAAAATTCTGTTTAAATATCTTTGAAAATGCAAGCTGATCCTGATATCCAACTGCAGCTGCTACCGCATTAATCGGCATATCTGTATTCTTTAGCAGATTTTTTGCTTTTTCCATTCTTAAATTCACCAAATATTCCTGTGGAGAACAGCCCACTGCCTTTTTAAAACTGCTCGTCAGATAACTACGGTTTACCCCAATGTAATCTGCCAGCTCATTAATTTTCACCTTTTCCTGATAATGATGTGAAATATATTCCATCGCATGACGTACATAAACCACTCCGGGATAAGAGTGCTGCTGTGCTGCTGGTTCCGTCTTCTTATAATCTTCAATCAAGGCAGCAAAAAACAACATCAGATATCCATTTCGTTTCAGCTCATCGGTGTAGGAAAGCTGATGTGCCGCCAAAATCCCATCCAGATACTGATTCAACTGTTCTTTACATTCTACATGCCTGATAGGATTTCTCCTCGAAAATCCCGCATGTTCTGCATTTTCTTCTGCACGGTAACCGGTAAATCCAACCCACATATAGCACCAGGGGTCTTTCTTGTCTGCTTCATACCAGGCTTCCACTTCCGGGGCAATGAAAAATGCATCGCCCTCTTTTAACTCATATTTATGTTTATTAATTTCAAGTATTCCTTTTCCGCTTCTCACAATATGCAGTACATAAGAAGTCCGAAGATTCGGACCATACTTGTGTCCCGGATTGCAGTATTCCCAACCACAGTAAATCAGACACAAATCTGCTGAATCTTTTTGCAAATCTTCCAGGCAACGAAATCTGGCAGAATTGGTATATCCGGCTACGTGTTTCATTCTTTACTCATCCACTTTCTTTAAAGTATACAGAAGTGATGCAAAATCTCCGCCTTTTTTATTCAATTCTTCTCTGTCAATTGGAATTCCGGCGCTCATCAACTCATCACCATAAGCCTGATAGGTTTTTACACTGTCTTCCTCTGTTTTATGACCATAAGCTTCTGCAATTTTTGCATCATAAGAAGTAACCGGCGCCATATCGCAGCTCACTTCATATTTTGTATTGGCATCAAGTCCATCCAGTTTTAAACGAAGCCAGGATGCATTGACTTTATTTAATCTCTGATAGAATGCAGCCACCGCCTGTGTTTTATCGCTGGAAACTACCATCCATGCAGTTTCATTTCCTTCAAACGGACTCAACAGACGATAGAAATCACCATCCATTTGAATTAACTCTCTGTGTTCTTTCATAAATGCAATCTGTTTCTTTACTGTCTCAATTTCGGCATCGCTAAGCAAATTTAAATCCAGCTCATAACCAAATGTTCCAAAATAGGCAACATTTGCCCTTGTCTCAATCGGAGTAATTCGATGCATCTGATGATTTGGAACTGCTGAAACATGAGAGCCCATACTGACAATCGGATAGACATAAGAGGTTCCATACTGAATCTTTGTTCTTTCACTTGCATCGGTATCGTCAGAGCACCAGGTCTGTGGAGCAAAGTATAACATTGCAGGATCGAATCTTGCTCCACCACTTGCACAGGACTCAAATAAAATATGCGGAAATTCTGTCGTCAGTCTGGTATATAAATCATAAACTCCAAGGATGTATTTATGCATCACTTTTCCCTGCTCACAAGGCGCACTTCCTTTGCTGTAAGGTTCAGACATATAGCGGTTCATATCCCATTTAATATAAGAAATTGAAGATTCGCGGATTACTTTTGCAATCATCTCATAAATATAATCTACCACTTCTTTTCTTGAGAAGTCCAGTACATTTTGATGTCTCGCATGAGACTCAAAACGATTTGGTGCACTGATAATCCAGTCCGGATGTGCACGATATAAATCACTATCCTTGTTAACCATTTCAAGCTCTACCCAAAGACCAAATTTTAATCCCAGTTCTTCTACTTTTTTAGAAAGCCCCGAAATACCATCCGGCAGTTTTTCCAAGTTTACATACCAGTCACCAAGACCTCTGTAATCATCATTTCTTGCACCAAACCAGCCATCATCAAGTACAAATAGTTCTACACCTGCTTCTTTTGCTTTTTTTGCAATTGTTAAAATCTTTTCTTCATTAAAATCAAAATAGGTTGCTTCCCAGTTATTTAATAAAATTGGGCGTGCCTTATCTCTCCATTCTCCATGCATCAGACGTTTTCTGTATAAACGGTGATAGGTCTGACTCATTTTATTTAATCCCTTATCACTGTAAACCATAACAACCTCCGGAGTCTGGAAGCTTTCTCCACTCTTTAATTCCCAGCTGAAATCTTCCGGATTAATTCCCATCATCACACGAGTCATATCAAAGGTAGAAACTTCAACCTGTCCTAAATAGTTACCGCTGTAAACCAGGCTGAATCCATAGACTTCTCCCTGACTTTCTGTCGTATGTGGACGTTTTAATGCAAAAAATGGATTATGCTCTGCGCCACAGCAGGTTCCATTTAAACTCTGAATACTCTGGATTCCCATTTCCAGCTTTCTGTTTTTTACGTAACGCTCACGTGACCATCCACCGGAAAGCTGAACCATTTCATAATCCATATCCAAAAATTCCACACTGGCACTCATGGCACGTTCTAATACAATTTTTTCTTTCCCTTTATGTACAAACTTTGTATTTCTTGTAATAACCGGATACGCCTCATAAATGGTATAAGACAAAATCAAATCAGTATCCATCACGTTATCATGCAGGGTGACTTCAAGAGTCTCTGCTTCCTCTTTCCCTTCTACATAAGTTGCCGGAAGTGGAAGGATTTCTTTTTTCCCTGAATAGATTTCATGACCTGCATATTTAAAATCAATAATACGGCTTCCATTTTCCTGTGCAATGGTCACTGCCGGACTTCTATAGTCGCCGGTTCCATAACTTGGATATTCCTGTCTGGTATACTGCATGGATAACAGCCCCGGTTCCGGAATACAAACAGACATCTGAGAACGCATTGCTTCATCATGGAAATAAGCAAAGTCTTCTTTGTCATGAATTTTCTTTCCATAATATAAATTTTCAAGCTGTCCATTTTCCATAATACGCATAATATAACTTACTTCATTATTGTAAAGATGAAAACATTTGCTTTGTTTGTGAAAAATAATTGCCATATCTTTTTTCTCCTTTTTCTGAAAAGACCGACGTAGAACTCTACGCCGGTCTTAAATTCATAATTAAAGTTTTCCACCACTTGTTGCAATACCTTCGATAAACTGTTTCTGGAAAATCATATACAGCACAATCATCGGAATACATGCAATTAGAGAAGCCGCCATCAGTTCCGGGAACTTCGCAGCATACTGTCCCTGCATCTTTGCAAGTGCGGAAGAAAGTACCAGCATATCTTTGTCTGTATTTACAATCATTGGCCACATCAAGTCTTTAAATGCGAATACCGCAGTAAAAATACCAAGTGCTACCATACTGGATCTGGTGAGTGGTGCCATGATATATAAGAATGTCTGTCCGATGTTACAACCATCCAGACGTGCTGCCTCTTCCAAATCATTTGGAAGTCCCATATATCCCTGACGAAGCAGGAAGGTACCAAATGCAGTAACCAGACCTGGAAATACCAGACCGAAAATTGTATTTAACATTCCCATCTTACTTACCATAATATACTGAGGAGAGATGAAAATCTGTGCCGGAACCATCATCTGCAATAATACCAAAGAGAAGCAAACGTCTCTTCCTTTAAAGTGAAGACGACCAAATGCATATCCTGCCATTGTTGCAGTTAAGACTGCACACAGTACACGGAAGAAGATCATCAACAGTGTATTTTTATATAATATCAAAAAGTTCATATTTCGAATGACTTCTTTAAAGGAATCCGTTCTCCATACCTTCGGAAAAATTACAAACGGATCTACACTTGTTGCTTCTGTAACCGTTTTAAATGCGGTTAAAATCATCCATACAAAAGGTACAAGCATTGTAATGGATACAAGAATCAAAATTACATGGATCAAAACTTTTATAACGTTTTCTTTTGCTTTCATACTACTTTCCATACTGCTTCCTCCTTCCTAGTTGTAGAATACCCATTTTTTCTGTGCAGTCATCTGAATCGCAGTGATAATCAAAGTAATCACTAAAAGCAGAATAACGATTGTAGAACCATAGCCTACATTCTTATTTATAAACGTATATTTATAGAATAAGAATACTAAGGACTGTGTTTTGTCCAGTGCCGGGTTTGTTTTGTCCATAACCATGTAGATTAAGTCAAATACCTGCATCGCACCGATGATACGAGTGATCATAACAAAGAAAATAGTTGGAGACAACAATGGGATTGTAATATTAAAGAAGCATCGGATTCCTGTAGCTCCGTCAATTGCCGCTGCTTCATAATAATCATGCGGAATTTCCTGAAGTCCGGCAATAAATAATACCATGTTATAGCCAATAATTGACCAGATACCAATTACTGCAATTGAGAAAACTGCAATCCTTGGGTCTGAAATCCATTTTGTATGTAAATGAAACAGATTGTTGATTAGACCAAAATCTGAGTTAAATAACCATCTCCATACCATGGCAACCGCTGCCGGAGCTGCAACCATCGGAAGAAAGATAATGG
>JAIIAN010000197.1 GCA_022717655.1 Bacillota bacterium
TGTGCCTACACAGATTCCGGTTTTGGATATTCCTGTAGAGAAACTTGCATCCATGACTTATCAGGAAATCGCTTATGAGGTTATGAGTCGTTTCCTTACAGATTTTACAGAGGACGAATTAAAAGCATGTATTCAAAAAGCTTATGATTCTAAATTTGATACAAAGGAAATTGCACCGGTGAAAAAAGCAGATGGTGCTTATTATCTGGAACTCTTCCACGGAGCAACAATTGCATTTAAAGATATGGCACTTTCTATTCTGCCACATCTTCTTACTACTTCTGCAAAGAAAAATAATGTAAAAAATGAAATCGTAATTTTGACTGCAACATCTGGAGATACCGGAAAAGCTGCTATGGCTGGATTTGCTGATGTTCCAGGAACGAAAATCATTGTATTTTATCCGAAAAATGGTGTCAGCCCAGTTCAGGAAAAACAGATGGTGACACAAAAAGGAAATAATACTTACGTTGTTGGAATCACAGGAAACTTTGACGATGCTCAGACAGGCGTTAAGAAAATGTTTAATGATAAGAACATGGCAGAAGAACTTTCCAATGCAGGATATCAGTTCTCATCTGCAAACTCTATCAATATTGGACGCCTGGTTCCACAGATTGTATATTATGTGTATGCTTATGCAACTTTATATAAAAATGGAGAAATCAAAGCAGGGGAAAAGATTAATGTCACTGTTCCAACCGGAAACTTTGGAAATATTCTTGCCGCATTTTATGCAAAAAATATGGGACTTCCGATTGAAAAATTAATCTGTGCATCCAATGAAAATAAAGTATTATATGATTTCTTCAGTGCAGGAAGTTATGACAGAAACAGAGATTTCATTTTAACAACCTCTCCATCTATGGATATTTTAATTTCCAGCAACTTAGAGCGTCTGATTTATCGTATTGCCGGTGAAGATGCAGATAAGACAAGAGAAATGATGAATGAATTATCCAAAGATGGAAAATATGAAATCACAGAAAAGATGCGTGAGCAGTTAAAAGATTTCTATGGAAATTATGCAACAGAAGAAGAAACTGCCCAAATTATTAAGAAACTGTATGAAGATACCGGATATGTTATTGATACTCATACAGCAGTTGCAGCCTGCGTTTATGAGAAATATAAAGCAGATACAAAAGATGATACCAAGACAGTTATTGCTTCTACCGCAAGTCCGTTTAAATTTACACGTAGTGTAATGGATGCAATTGACCATAAATACGATGCAATGGAAGATTTTGAATTGATTGATAAGTTATCTGAAATTGCAAATGTAAAAGTTCCAAATGCGATTGAAGAAATCCGTACTGCTCCAGTACTACATGATACAGTAGTAGAAGTAGCAGAAATGCCGGCAATTGTAAAAAAATTGTTAAACGCTTAAGGTTTAAATTGAGAGAAAATGTTGACTTTTCAGTTATTACATGAGATAATATTCGAGGATTTAGAAAAACTTTCATAAAAAACCAATTTTTATTCAGTAATTTTTGTTGAAAAACTTCATATACTAGAGTATAATGAAATCACGAAGTAATCCTGGGTTGTGCGATGCTCCTATTATTTTTGAACCTACATTTACTTTAAACGGGATTCCTATATTGCCAGTTGGATGTCAGGCCGTCATTGCGCAGCGGAAGGCAGAAGAGTGGTTGCGGTCACCCACCTAGCAACAGCTAGGAGTCAGAAGATAGGAAACGGCATCTCGGGATTACTTAATTTTATGTTTAAAATTAGGGAGAAAACAGATGGCAATCACAAAACAGAGTTTTGGAAAGAGTCCGGACGGAACAGAAGTTTTTCTTTATGAGATTACAAATACATCCGGAGCAATGATGAAAGTAACAGATTTCGGTGCGATTTTAGTAAGCCTTATGGTACCGGATGAAAATCGTAAATTAAGAGATGTTGTGTTAGGATATGATAAAGTAGAAGGATATTATGTAAATCCTCCGCATTTTGGCTCTCCAATTGGAAGAAATGGCAATCGTATCGGAAATGCCTCTTTCACAATTGATGGTGTGACTTATCAGTTAGAGAAAAATGATAATGGAGAAAACAATTTACATAGTGGTCCAGATTTTTACCGTACCAGAGTGTGGGATGTTGTAGAAACAGATGCCGAGAAAAACAGTATCACATTTTCTATTAAGAGTCCGCATTTAGACCAGGGATTTCCAGGAAACTTTACCGCCTTTGTTTCTTATACATTAACGGAGAAGAATGAACTGGTATTAGATTATAAAGGAACTGCAGATAAAGATACGATTGTAAATATGACCAATCATTCTTATTTTAATCTGGCAGGACATGATGCAGGTGCAGAAAGTGTAATGAATCATGTGGTTCAGATTCACGCAGAAGAATATACACCGACGGATAAACTGTTAATTCCAACAGGTGAAATTGCACCGGTAGCAGGAACTCCGATGGATTTTACAACACCAAAGAAAATCGGACAGGATGTAGATGCTGATTTTGAACAGCTTATTATGGCTGGCGGATATGACCATAACTATGCGTTAACCCGTAAAAAAGGTGAGATGAGAGAAGCTGCCGTAGTTTGGTGTGAAGAATCTGGTATTCAGATGAAAGTTTATACAGACCTTCCAGGAATGCAGTTTTATATTGGTAATTTTATTGAACAGGAAAATGGAAAAGCTGGATGTGTTTATGGAAAGAGAAGCGGTTTCTGTATGGAAACTCAGTATTATCCAAATGCATGCAATGAAGAAAAATTTGAAAGTTCTTTATTAAAAGCTGGAGAAGAATATCATACTACAACAGTTTATGCATTTTCTACGAAATAAAAAATAAAAAGTTAGTATGCCCGTCAGATGGTATTTTATAAGAATAGAATACTGTCTGGCGGGCTTTCAACTTGAAACCAAATCGCAGATATTTGAGAAAGAATATCTGCATTTTTTTTCTCATATACTTAAGCTGAAATTTTATTTGACCGGAGCTTAGGGATGAACCGAACCTATCTGATTATCTGTTTATGCTGTATTCTTGTTCTGAACGGATTAGGAATACAAGAACTGAAAAAAGAAAAAATAAAATTAAAATCGGAAGCGGAAAAACTGGTAAAGAAAGAAAATGAAGAAGCAATTTTACAGAAAAATTCAGAAGAAAAATTAAAGGAAACGTCGAGAACTTCAATAGAAAATACAGAATCAGAAAATACAAAATTAGAGGCAAAACGAGAAGAAATAAAAGATGACAGTCAAGATTTGGAAATTTCAGTAGCAATTATGACAGAGCAGTATAGATCCTATTTTCATGACAGGATTGAGTTAGAATTTGAATCCGATTATCAGGATGAAAACAGCGGAACTTGTTATTCTGGTAAAGAAAAACTGATATTAGAAAAAGAGGATGAGTTACCCAAAACGGGAAATCTGATTTTATCACCGGTGGATAAGACGAAAGAAAATAGAATTAAATTATTGTCAGTAGAGCGGGGACAAGGAACACCGTCTTATCGGGAGACACTTATCGTTGGAAAAGAAAAGAATGGCTGGTACGTGGTAAATCGACTGCCGTTAGAGGAATATCTTTATGGCGTAGTACCAAGCGAAATGCCTTCTAATTATGAAGAAGAAGCCCTAAAAGCGCAGGCAGTCTGTGCACGGACTTATGCGTGGATGCAGATGCAGAAAAATCAGGACCCGCTTGGAATCGGTATCGCACAGGCAGATGACAGTGTTTCTTATCAGGTTTATCAAAATTCGGGGGAGTCTGAAACAGCAAGAAAGGCAGTCGATGAGACAAAGGGAGAAATTTTGATAAAAGACGGAGAGCCGATTACAGCGTATTATTTTTCGACTTCTCATGGAAAGACGAGCACAAATGAAGTTTGGGAAGCGTCTGCTCCAGCCAGCTACTTAAAAAGCGTAGAATGTGAATTTGATTCGGATATGCCGTGGTATCAGTGGAAAGTCTATTTTTCGAGTGAACAATTGCTTAAACAGGCGAAAAATAAGCTTCCAGACGCATCCGTATTCGAAAAAATGGAAGTTGAGGAGACAGGAGAATCGGATGCGGTTTTAAAATTGAAAATAGAAACCGATACCGGCGAAATTGAACTTAAAAATGAATATGAAATACGTGAATTTTTAAGCCCACAGAATCTTGAAATTGTACGACAGGATGAGTCAGCAGTAAAAGGTGGAAAACTGCTTCCAAGTGCTTATTTTACACTGGAAGAACAGCAGGATGAGAATGGAAAACCACAAGGATATATGATTCATGGAGGCGGATATGGGCATGGAGTGGGAATGAGCCAAAATGGGGCAAATGAAATGGCAAAGCTTGGAAAGGATTATAAAGAGATTTTGAATTACTTTTATCAAGAGGTAGAGATTGCCCCAATTAGCGGTGTGTGATATAATGGGCGTTAGCCAGCAAAAGCAGGTAAGGAAAAAGTAATGCGAGAAATATGAAAAACATTGAGACAAGGATTTTAAATTAATGAGAATAATCAAAAAAATAATTCGTGATATCTGGGGATTTTCGAGAAGTATCAGTGAAAAACATGTACCGGCTTATGCAGCGCAGGCGGCCTATTTTATTATCTTATCGTTTATTCCATTTGTATTGCTTTTAATGACTTCTATAAGATACACCCAGTTGAATCGGGAAGAAGTAGTAGGGGCAATTATGCAGGTGATTCCAGAGAATCTGCATGAGTTTATACAGGGAATTGTAGATGAAGTCTATAATAAATCCGTAAGTATCGTGCCGGTATCAGCGGTAATGGCAATCTGGTCATCCGGAAAGGGTGTGCAGGCTTTGACAAATGGTTTTAACTGCATTTATTCCGTTTACGAGACACGAAATTATATTTTAACCAGGATTCGTTCAGCAATTTATACGTTGTTGTTTGTCATTGGAATTATCCTGACTCTTACGTTACAGGTATTTGGAAACACACTGCAAAGAGAATTAAGACGGCATTTTCCGTTTCTAAATAAATTGGTTTCGATGATTATCAGTATGAGACTGGTAATTACGCTTGCAACGTTATGTGGAGTCTTTTTGATTTTGTATAAATTTGTTCCAAATAGAAAAGCGACGTTTCGCAGTCAGTTTCCAGGTGCTGTATTTTCATCGGTATGCTGGGTTGCGTTTTCCATGGGATTTTCATTATACTTTGATTTTTTTAATAAAACATCCAATATGTATGGGAGCATGACAACCATTATTTTGATTCTCTTATGGATGTATATCTGTATGAATATTGTGATGATTGGTGCTTCGATTAATCATTATTTTGAGGAACGGTTTCGCTGGATGCATCAGATTGCAACGGATACAATCAAACGGGAGTATCAGCAGTTCGTACAGCATGCAGAAGAATTTGCAGAAGAAAAGCGCCAGGAATGGACAGGAGACGAAAACAAAAATAAAAAAGAAAAGAAA
>JAIIAN010000198.1 GCA_022717655.1 Bacillota bacterium
TATAATTATCAATGGTAATTAACTAAGGTAATTAAATGATAAAATAACAAAAAGAGATTTAAAGAGGAGCACAGATATGACAACAGAAAAAATTAAGAGGATGCTTGATGCCTGTTATCAGGCAAAGCGGATACGAGAACTGCTTCCACCACTTCCATCGGGTGTTGCACCGTCATATATTCATTATCTGGATACGATTCAGACATTAGAGTGTCAGGAAATTCACGTAAAAGTGTCAGATATCAGTGATGCCTTGAATCTTCCAAGACCTGGAGTGACAAGAACGATAAAGGAAATGGAAAAAAAGGGCTATCTTAAGAAAACTTCTTCACCGGATGATGGACGGATTACTTACATCTCTGTTACAAAAGCAGGCAGGGAGCTTTCAGAGAAATACGATGCTCAGTATTTTAGCGATTTGGCAGTTGATTTGACAGATATTTCGGAAGAAGAAGCAGATTGTATGATAGCAGTAATTGAGAAATTTTATCAGGTAATGTGTGAGAGGAGAAACAAAGAATGAATGATAAAGCAGACTTCACACAAGGAAGTATTTTAAAGAAATTAGTATTTTTTATGATGCCGGTGCTTGGTGCTTTGATTTTGCAGGCGGCTTATGGAGCGGTTGACTTACTGGTAGTTGGAAGATTTGGTTCGACTTCAGGACTTTCTGCCGTTTCTACCGGAAGTCAGGTTTTAAATCTGGTTACATTTGTGGTGATTCAGTTTGCAATGGGCATTACGGTTTTGATTGCACGGTATCTTGGTGAGAAAAAAACACAGCAGATTGGAGCTGTTATTGGCGGTGCAGTTGTTGTATTTACTCTGATTTCAATTGGATTATTTATTATTATGGTATGTTTTGCACGTCCGATTTCTGTTTTAATGCAGGCACCGGCAGAGGCAGTTGATTTGACCTCCCAGTATGTGCGGATTTGCGGAAGCGGTATCTTTTTTATTGTGGCATATAACTTGATGTCTGCAATATTCAGAGGTCTTGGAGACAGCAAATCTCCGCTTTTATTCGTATTAGTTGCATGTATTGTAAATGTAATCGGAGATTTGTTTTTTGTTGCAGTATTACATAAAGATGCGGCAGGTGCAGCAGTTGCGACGGTTATGGCACAGGCACTCAGCGTTGTATTTGCAGTGATTCTTTTATTGAAGAAAGAGCTTCCATTTGAAATTAAAAAGAGTGATTTCCGATTTAATTTACAGTGTAAGAAGTTCCTTAAAATCGGACTTCCGCTTGCACTTCAGGAGTGTCTGACTCAGCTCTCTTTTTTGGCGCTGTGTGCATTTATCAACCGGCTTGGGCTTGAGGCTTCCTCAGGCTATGGTGTTGCCTGCAAAATTGTAAACTTTGCCATGCTGGTACCAAGTGCCTTGATGCAGTCGATGGCTTCTTTTGTTTCGCAAAATGTGGGAGCAGGAAAAACAAAAAGAGCAAAGAAATCTATGTTTACGGGAATCGGAGTTGGACTGACAGTTGGATTCTTTGTATTTCTGCTTGTTCTGTTTAAAGGTGATATGCTGGCCGGATTTTTCTCAACGGATGCAGGTGTAGTTCAGAAGGGCTATGATTATTTAAAAGGCTTTGCACTTGAGGCGATTGTAACAGCAGTACTGTTCAGTATGGTGGGTTACTTTAATGGAAATAATAAAACCCTTTGGGTTATGGCACAGGGACTGATTCAGACACTTTTAGTACGTTTGCCACTGGCCTATTTTATGAGTATTCAGCCAAATGCAAGTCTGACAAAGATTGGTCTGGCAGCACCGGTATCGACAATTGTGGGAATTATTTTGAATGTCGGATTTTTTATTTATCTGGAACGGGTAAAGAAGCAGTAAAAAGATAGAAGAGGATAGGAAAAAAGGATGCGAGTTATGAATAGCTTACATCCTTTTTTGTTTTGGTAAGTTAAAAATGATAAAGAAATACATTTAAATTGAGAAAATAATGGTCTTTCTTAATTGACGATACATTTAAGGGGAGGGTATAATAAAATAAAAGCTTTAAAAACATTTCTTGGGGAGAAATATATGAAAAAGATTAAAGTGAGCTTACAGATGGTTAGCTGTTTTTTTCTATGTCTTTTTTTGGTTATAGGTCTTTTACCGGTTTCTGTAATGGCAGTGGATTGCGAATCCGAAGATACAGTCAAAGAGGAAACAGAATCTAAAGTTGTCCGAGTAGGATGGTATGAAGATTCTTATCATATTACTGGAGCAAATGGTGAAAGAAGTGGATATGGGTATGAGTATGAGCAGACCATAGCAGCCTATACCGGTTGGAAATATGAATATGTAAAGGGCGACTGGGCAGAATTGCTTGAGATGCTCCAAAATGGTGAAATTGACATGATGGGTGCACTTTCTTATACGAATGAGCGTGCAGAAACGATGCTGTTTTCAGAACTGCCTATGGGTGAGGAAAAATATTATCTGTATGCAGACCTCACAAATACTGATATTTCTGCATCTAATCTATCAACTTTAAATAATAAACGAATTCTTGCAATGGAAGAAAGTGTACAGGCAACACAGTTTTATGAATGGGAAAAAAAACATAATGTAAAAACACAACACATTAATGTAGATAGTGTTGAACAAGCCAAAGAGATGGTAAAAAACCATAAAATGGATGGCATCATCTCTACGGAAACACCAATCTGGGTAGAGATAGGTATGTCTGCAATTGTTACGACAGGTGGTTCAGATATCTATTATGGAATTAGTAAAGAGCGCTCAGACTTAAAAGAAGAGCTTGATAATGCGATGCGTTCTATGGAATATGATAAACCGTTTTATTCGGACGAACTTCATAAGCGGTATCTTTCCGCAGTGGCAAGCCCCGTTCTTTCAAATGAAGAGAAAGAATGGGTAAGACAACATGGTAAAATCCGAGTGGGCTATTTAAATCACGATTCTGGTGTCAGCAATGTAGATGCCGAAAGTGATATGCCAATGGGTGTGCTCAATGATTATATTAATTTTGCGTCAAACTGCCTGGGAAACCAGACATTAGATTTTGAATTGGTGGGATTTGAATCTCAAGAAGAACAGTTGCAAGCGCTACAAGATAATAAAATTGACATGATTTTTCATTTCGGCCAGAATCCTTATACTGCAGAACAAAATGAGTTATCATTATCGAATACTGTTTTAGCATTTAATATGGCAGCAGTCACAACGGAAGATTATTTTGATGAAAATGCAGAAAATCGTGTTGCAATTGAAAAAGGAAATCTTTTATATCAGTGGTATGTATCCTATAATTATCCGAAGTGGAATATTGTGGAGTGTGATTCGATAGAAGAAGTTGAGAAAGTAGTAAGAGGTGGTAAGGCAGATTGTTTTATTGCTGAATCTGGTCAGTTGACAAATTATATTCAAGACCACAAACTACATAGTGTTTTTTTGACTTTTCCAGGAAATACTTCTTTTGCTGTTAAACGAGAAAATACCCTGCTTTTATCAATTTTGAATAAAACATTAAAGACGATGTCTTCTTCTATGCTTACGGGTGCTTTGGCTATGTATGAAAATGCTTTAAGAAAAGTTACAGTGATAGATTTTATCAAAGATAATTTGCTGATTGTTACAACAATGTTTCTTTGTGTGTTTGCCTTTATTTTAGTAGTAATTCTTGGATTTTTAAGAAAAGCCAGAATGGCAGAAGGAAAGGCCAGACAGGCGGCCAATCAGTCACTGGAATTAAATAAGAGATTAAAGGAGAGTCATCAGGAATTAGAGACAGCGTTATTACGTGCGGAAAGTGCAAATTCTGCAAAGACAACATTTTTAAATAATATGTCACATGATATTCGTACACCGATGAATGCGATTATTGGATTTACAGCTCTTGCAGCTTCCCATATAGATAATAAGGAGAAAGTAAAAGAATATTTATCTAAAATTTCAACATCAGGTGAACATTTATTGTCATTAATTAATGATATTCTGGATATGAGCAGAATAGAGAGTGGAAAAGTAAAAATCAATGAAAATCCATTATATCTTCCAGACTTACTTCATGATATACAAACGATTGTGCAACCCAATATTGCGTCGAAACAGTTGGAGTTTCTAATTGATATGAAAGACGTAAGAGATGATGGAATTATTGCAGATAAGTTGAGATTAACACAGGTATTGTTGAATATTTTGAGTAACGCAATCAAATTCAATAAAACAGGTGGAACTGTGAGTCTTGTAGTGAAACAATTGAAATCGGCACCGGAAGGATATGGAAGTTATCAGTTTATTATCCGTGATACCGGAATTGGGATGAAATCGGAATTTCAGGAACATATTTTTGAGTCTTTTACAAGAGAAGAGACATCTACAGTAAGCGGAATACAGGGAACGGGACTTGGCATGGCAATCACAAAGAACATTGTGGACATGATGGGAGGCACAATTTCAGTAAAAAGTGAAGAAGGACAGGGCAGCGAATTTGTGGTAAATCTAACATTTAAGCTGTTTTGTGGAAAATCATTGCTTTCGTCACAAGCGAGAGATTTGATATTAGACTCAATTCCGAAAGAGAGTACTTTAGAGAAAAAAAGATATGAATTAAATGGAAAACGAATTCTTCTGGTAGAGGATAATGTATTAAATATGGAAATTGCACAGACAGTTCTGCAAGAGGCAGGATTTGTAATCGATACAGCAAATGATGGTGTTGAAGCAGTTGAAAAGATGAAACAGGCAGTTCCAGGACAATATGATTTAATTCTGATGGATATTCAAATGCCAATTCTGAATGGATATGAAGCAGCAAAACAAATTCGTGCATTAAAAAATCCAGAAATTGCATCTGTACCAATTGTTGCAATGACAGCGAATGCATTTGAAGAAGACAGAGAAAAATCTTATGCAGCTGGTATGAATGGACATCTGGCAAAACCTGTCAGCGTAGAAAAATTATTGGATATGATTTATAAAGTTATAAAACGATAAAGTGCAGGAACATAACTGGTAATTACTGGTAATTCGCTCAAACCTCTTGTATAACATCAAAAAACATCGTATACCTATACCATGTCAAAACTGGAATTCAGTACGACAATAGATACAAAAGACATTATACGAGGGAACGACACGATGAGAACAATGAATCTGACAACATTAAACGACTACGCATGGGAACTAAAAGAACAGGAAAAAGCACCGGGAACGATTGAGAAATATCTGCGAGATATCCGCCACTTCTATGAATGGCTTGGAGCAGACAAGAGCGTAAACAAAACCCGGGTAATGAGATATAAAGAACATTTAAAAGAAGCGTTTGATGACAATGTCAATGGTATACCCAGGGCAAACGCATAAAAATCCACCTAAAGGGTAGCAACTTCTTTAGATGGATTTTTTACAATTCAATTCTTTCGAAAATTAAATCTTCTATATATTCT
>JAIIAN010000199.1 GCA_022717655.1 Bacillota bacterium
GGAATTGAGAAGAAAGTTGAAATTGACCGAAAAGAAAATCTGCACGACCATCGGCTATATTGGTTCGTCCGCCGTGCGCAGGATGTGATTTTGTCCACTGCTGCTTTGGTGGTGCTGTCACCATTGATGCTGGGCACGGCCATTGCAATTGTGGTGGATGATCCGTCTGCTGGCCCGATTTTCTCGCAGGAACGCATTGGACGCGACGGCAAACCGTTCAAGTTTTACAAATTCCGCTCCATGTGCCCCAACGCAGAGGCAAAACTGGACGACCTTCTGGACAAGAACGAGATGGATGGCCCTGTGTTCAAGATCAAGGACGACCCGCGCATTACCCGTGTGGGCAAGTTTATCCGCAAGACCAGCCTCGATGAGCTGCCCCAGTTGTGGAACATCCTGAAGGGCGATATGAGCATCGTTGGCCCACGCCCGGCACTTCCCCGCGAGGTGGAGCAGTATGGAGAATATGAGAAGCAACGGTTGTATGTGACTCCCGGCCTGAGCTGCTATTGGCAGATTGCACCGCATCGCAACGACCTCTCCTTTGAAGAGTGGATGGATTTGGATGTGAAATACGTGAAAGAGCGCAGTTTCTGGGTGGACTGGAAGATTATTTTTAAAACGTTCAAGGTGTGCTTGTTGGGGCATGGGGAGTAAAAAATAGTACATGGGAAGAAAAAACATAAAGAGAGAGAACGAGGTAGAGGAATAGATTCAAAAAAGAAGTGCTACATAAGTTCTGCTGTAAATTTGGAATTCTAAGTCTTGATTACTAAAGCTTAACGGAGGACAGCGATATGTCTCGGATGAAATTCATGAACACAGAGGTTGATAATCTTACAATGCTTGAAGCATTATCTGAAATTGACAAATTGATAAAGAGGGATGAAGCAGCGTATGTGGTTACTCCGAATGTAGACCATATTGTTCAGCTTGAACGCGGAGGGGAATTATGTGATGTATATAAAAATGCGGATTTGATTTTAACCGATGGCAAACCGTTGATTTGGATTTCAAAATGGTATGGGACACCAATCAAGGAGAAGATATCAGGATCTGACCTATTTCCATTGCTTTGTAAAATGGCAGCAAAAAAAGGATACACGATGTTTTTTATGGGAGCTGCAGAGGGGGTAGCAGCAAAAGCGGCAGAAAATCTTATGAAACGCTATAAGGGACTTGATATTGTTGGTACGTATTCCCCTCCATTCGGATTTGAAAAGAGTGAAGAGGAAATGTGCAAAATTGAGAAAATGATTAAGGAGAGTCACCCAGATATCCTTATTGTGGGATTGGGGTGTCCCAAACAGGAATTGTTCATCTATCATAACAAGGAACGGCTGGGGGTGCCGTTATCTCTCGGACTTGGTGCAAGTCTTGATTTTGAGGCGGGTAATATAAAAAGAGCGCCCAAGTGGATGGCAGATTGCGGGTTGGAATGGTTGTTTAGAATCTCACAAGATCCTAAGAGGCTTACAAAGAGATACTTGGTTGATGATATTAAGATTTTTAAAATGGCAATAAAGTATAAAGGAAATAAAGATGCTTAAGGTTTTAATTGTGAGCGTTGGAAAATTATCAGGAGGAGTGGAAAGTTACACTTTAATTTTAGGTAGGATGCTTGCAGAGAATGGTGTAGAGGTTCATTATGCGGTGAGACGAGACGCATGGTTGGATCAACAGCTGATAGATGCAAGAAAAGTTGTAGTTGATCTGGGTAAAAATTTATTTGCTGACATGAGGCATCTGAGAGCCTATGTGGAGCAGCAAGGGATTAATATTGTTCATTGCAACAGCAATAACGGTCTATTTGTCAGTCAGCTCATAAAAGAAAACTCTTCCTGTCGGAAAATTGGTGTTATTCACGGCGATGTGAAAATAGATCAGGCTCATAAAGGAGTGCTGATGACGGGTCTCTATGAAAAACTGGAAACATGGCTTGTGAAAAATACATGTACACGATGTATTGCGGTGTCGGAGTCCATTAAAAAAATCCTGATTGATAGGGGTGTGCCAGAAAATATACTGAGTGTTGTGTATACGGGTATTGTTCCTAAGGCATATATACAGATGCCAGATTATTTTGCCAAGGAACTGAAGATTGTTACAGTCGGAAATCTGCTGCCCGTGAAAAATCAGATCGCATTGCTGAAAGCACTAGCAGTGGCCAAACAAAAATATTCGGGAATGGTTCTGACTTGTGATATTTACGGAGAAGGCACCGAAAGAAGCAGTCTGGAAAAATACATCGCAGAAAACAAACTGGATCAGGTGACTCTAAAAGGCTTTGATAAAGAGGTAAGAAATAAACTGAATGAATATCAACTATACGTTCATACGTCCAGATATGAGTCGTTTGGCATTTCTATCGTGGAAGCCATGGACGCAGGCTGCTGCGTTCTTACAAGTGATGCGGGGGGCGTCAGAGAGATAATTGATTTGGACTGTGGAATTATTATTGATCCTGACAATGCTGAAGAATTTGCAGAAGTGCTTTATCGTTGCAATCAGAATAGAGATATGCTGAAGCAGTATGCAGAAAAGGGCAGAGAACGCTGTCAGAACGAGTTTTATTGCACAACGATGCTGGAGAAGATTCTGGGAATCTATAGAAAGTTGATATAAGTATGCAGATAAGGATGAAACAAATGAAGGTGAATTTATACTCTATGCTGATTGGAATGATTGGTATTATGCCGGTTATGGATTCAATCAGTGGAGCACTTCACGAATCTTATCCGATAGGACAATTGTACCGGATCATTTTCTTTAGCTATATGCTGTTCTTGATGGCAAAAAATACAAGAAAAAACTTTCTGGCATTTGTGGGAGCATTTTCTCTTTTTGTTGGGATTCAGATTATTGTAAGTACTCCGGGTGGATATATTATTAAGAGCATTCAGGACACGATAAAACTATTCACGCCAATCTTTATGATCGTCTTGTTTCAGGCTTTACTGAAAAAAGAAAAGGTCAATGAATCGGAGATATTCAGGCTGCTGGATCTGTGGAGTCTGCTGTACCCGTTGCTGATCCTGATTCCAAGCGTATTAGGGTTAAGTAGAGCTGCTTATGGAGAAGCTGTAGGGTTTAAGGGCTTTTTCTATGCTACTAATGAAATCTCCTTTATCGTGTCAAGCTTGGTTATATACCGGTTTTATGTCTTTTCACAGAAATTATCTCTGAAAAATCTGATGCTGATGATTCTAAATACAGTGTGTCTGCTACTTATGGGAACAAAAACCGGATATGCATCGGCTGCAGTTGGTGTACTGCTCTTTGGAGTGACGATCTTAAGGACGAAAAACTTTAATAAGAAGTTAAAAGCTTTTGGAATCTTGATGGTCGTTGTAATTGGAGTAATCCTTATGTGGGATCGGATCACGGCGATGACGGCCGGCATTTTCGAGCGGTGGTTTTATCAGCGTCAGCTAAGCTATTCCGCGACCGATTTTCTGTTCAGTATGAGACTAAGGCGACTGCAGAATGCATTTACTACATTTTTCGATGGAATGTATCTCCTGTTCGGCTGGGGCTTTGGTGGAGAACTGAACGGAATGGAAAATATTGAGATGGATTTCATTGATTTGCTGCTTGAAACAGGCATTGTGGGATTTGTATATGTGCTTGCTTTCTACGGCCGTAAAGCAAAGAACATCATGAAAAACAATCTTTGGAGTGCATGGATTATTCTTTGGTCGTTTGCATTGTCTTTTGGTGCTGGACATGTTCTCTTTTATGGACAAAGTGGAATGATGCTTGCCTTGAATATCATCTATGCAACGCTGATTCCAAAAGCAGAAAAAAATGGAAAGGTCAGAGAGGAAAATGAAAACGTCAGAATCCAAAGTCACAGCGTTTATCGTTACATACAATAGGATTGAATATCTGAAAAAGGCAATCCATAGTGTGCTGAATCAGACCTGCCGGGATTTTGAACTGATCGTTCTGGATAACTGTTCTACAGATGAAACAGAAGAATACATGACGTCCCTGAACGATGCGCGGATCACATATGTCCGGCACGAAAAAAATATTGGCGGTGGAGGAAACATTGCATACGCCTTCGCACATTGCAGGGGAGATTATTTTGCAGTTTTTCATGATGATGATATTCTGCATACAGACCTGCTGGAAGAAGAAGTGGCGTATCTGGATTCGCATAAAGAGTGCACTGCGGTTTCCTGCTTGTCCGATATCATAGATGAAAATGGATGCTATAGCAGAATAACGGACGAGACAAAAGCGCAGGCCAGAACGTTTTCTGGGAGCGGGTTCTTTTCAGAGTATATAAATTGTCAAAGAAATTTTGTGTTTCCGGCCACATTGTACAGAACTGCTTTCATAAAGGAAAAACAAATCAATATCACGTTTGCGGCAGGACCCTGTGCGGACGTGGTTGTGTATATGGACATAGAAAAGGCAGGTGGTACGGTTGCGGAGATTCCTAAGGTACTGATTGATTACAGGGTTTATAAAAACCAGGACAGTTCGGCGCATTTGGAGGAAATGCTGATAAAGCTTATTCAGTTTTTGGCAAAGGACGTATATTATGGGCAGCTGCTACGCCGCAATCTGCAGGGTAGAAAACGGTATCTACAGTGGTATTTCAGACGTCTGCTGGCTAGAGAAGCCTCTGGATGCATTGACGGAACCGCAGCACAAGATTATTTTGACCGGATGAATGAGGCGCTAAACGCACCATCCTCCCATGCTAATATGTATAGGTTTGCATTGAAAGTAGCAGGCAGGATGCCGGACATTTCCAATCTGGCCTACAAAACTGCAAAAAAGGTAAAGCAAAAATTATGAAAATCGCAGTAGTAACTCCGTATGGAGAAGCTTATTCGGATGACAGACTATTTGATTTAAATGCATGTACGATTGGGCAAAATCTTCTTTTGCCGGGAATCCGATTGAAGGAAGCACTGGAACAACTGGGGCACGAATATCATACGGCGGATATGTATCCACATGCGGAAGAGGTGGATGTTTGGATCTTTCAGGATCTGAACAATTCCTCGCGGCTGACGATCCATTCGGCAAAGGACTGGGCAAAGTACCTCCTGAAACGGAAATGGAATACCGATTATCTGTACAAGATCAGCAAAATTAACAATAAAAAAGCAATCCTGATTATGCAGGAGCCGCAGACTGTGTTTCCGCAAGCGTATGAGTTCAAAAATCACCAATACTTTGATCGCGTTCTGACATGGGATAACCGTTTTGTGGATGGAAAGAAATACCGGCCGTTCCTTTATCCGCAGGTGAAGCCGGAGACTCTTTTGGAGTATCCGTACGAAAAGAAAAAATTCCTTACGATGATCTGTGGCAATAAAAGCAGTACGGACTGCAGCGAATTGTATTCGGAACGGCGCAGGGT
>JAIIAN010000200.1 GCA_022717655.1 Bacillota bacterium
ATAATGTAGAATCGAGATTTGTACTAGAAAATAGTTATGACAATTAAAAAATAGAAAATTTTATAATTTTGTATGGGAAAAAGAAAGTGAGTCAAACCATGATAATAGAAACAAACAGTGCAAAGGAAACATTTGAACTTGGTAAAAGGCTTGGGGAAAAAGCAGTTCCAGGACAGATTTATACCTTAAATGGAGATTTGGGAACCGGAAAGACCGTATTTACTCAGGGGGTGGCTGCGGGACTTGGAATCAAGGAACCGGTAAACAGTCCGACCTTTACGATTGTTCAGGAGTATGAGGACGGCAGGCTTCCATTTTATCATTTTGATGTTTATCGAATCGGAGATATCGAAGAAATGGAAGAAATCGGATATGATGATTATTTCTTTGGGAAAGGAATCTGTCTGATTGAATGGGCAGAACTGATAGAAGAATTACTTCCGGAATCCATTATTGCAATCACAATTGAAAAAAATCCGGAAAAAGGATTTGATTATCGAAAAATCACAATAGATGGTTTAGAGGGTTTATCTAAAGAGGAATAAAAGACCAGAGAGGAGAGAAAAACAATGAAATTATTAGCGATTGACAGTTCAGGGCTTGTAGCTTCTGTGGCTGTGATAGAAGAAGAGACACTTGTGGCAGAGTATACGATGAATTATAAAAAAACACATTCGCAGACTCTGCTTCCGATGTTAGAAGAAATCAAAAAGAGTATTGATTTGGACTTAAATTCAATTGATGCAATTGCAGTGGCAGCAGGACCAGGCTCTTTTACCGGTCTTAGAATCGGCTCTGCGACAGCAAAAGGACTGGGACTTGCCTTAAATAAGCCGTTAATCAGTGTGCCGACAGTAGATGCACTGGCTTATAATTTATATGATACCGATGAAAATACAATTATCTGTCCAATTATGGATGCAAGAAGAAAACAGGTGTATACAGGAATGTATTGTTTTTCCAATCATCAGATGCAGGTGGTAAAAGCACAGGATGCAGTCGCATTGGAAGAATTGATAAAAGAATTAAATCAAATGGAAAGACCTGTGATTTTCCTTGGAGACGCTGTTCCGGTTTATAAAGAACTGATTCAGGAAACCTGTAATGTTCCATATTCATTTGCACCGGCTCATTTAAGCAGACAGCGTGCAGGGGCAGTTGGTATGCTCGGAGTGCGTTATTTTAAAGAGGGAAAAACAGAAAGTGCAGCAGAACATAAGCCAGAGTATCTTCGTGTTTCTCAGGCAGAAAGAGAGCGTGCAGAACGTTTAAAACAAGAAAACCATGAGTGAGAATATCGAAAAAAATTTATTAAAAGTCCGTGAAATGACAATGGAGGATGCAGAAGAAATCGCTCAAATTGAAGCAGAAAATTTTTCAAAACCATGGAGACAAAAGGATTTTGAGGATGCAGTGCGTTCTTCTAGTACGTTGTATATGGTGATTGAAAATCAAGACGAAATCATTGGCTATGCAGGGATGTGGCTTGTATTAGATGAGGGCGAAATTACAAATGTGTCTATAAAAAAGAACTGCTGGGGACAAAGAGCAGGAACGCATCTTATGGAAAAATTCCTAGAAGAAGCGAAAAAAAGAGGGGGGACTTCTTTCTTTTTAGAAGTAAGAGAGAGTAACCTGCGTGCAAGAAATCTGTATCGTTCCTTTGGATTTGAAGAGATTGATGTGCGGAAAAATTTTTATGAAGCGCCAGTTGAAGATGGAATCGTTATGTGTAAAAGATAGCAGAACTGCTATCTTTTTCTATATTTGAAAATGGTTTCATATAGGATTTTTGAAAAAAGTTCGGTATAATACAGAAGAAACCAGTTGAGAGTACCATGTAAATCAAGCACAGAAAGATTTCGAGAGTACATGACATCCATTTGGAGGATAAGGATGAGAAAATATAAAAATCAAAAAGGAAAAAAACTGGCAGAACTTTATTGTAATCGATGTGGAAAAAAGATTGTAATGAAAAATGAAATCATTCAGGAAGGTATTTTTCATGGAGAAATTTTATGGGGATATTTTTCAAATAAAGATGCCGAGCACCATGAATTTGATTTGTGTGAGGATTGTTACGATAAAATGACCGCGGATTTTATCATTCCGGTTACAGTGAAAAAAGAAAAGGAATTGTTGTAGCAGTCAAAAATGTGTGTTAAGATAAAAAACGCAGATATCTCTGCAAAATCAGAGAGAAATGAGGATAAAAGATAGATGCTGGATGTTTGTCTGTTAGGAACTGGTGGTATGATGCCGCTTCCAAGACGAAAATTAACTGCTTTAATGACACGCTATAACGGAAGTAATTTAATGATTGACTGTGGAGAGGGGACTCAGGTCGCAGTAAAGGAAAAAGGCTGGAGTTTTAAGCCGATTGATGTGATTTGCTTTACCCATTATCACGCAGATCATATCAGTGGTCTTCCAGGCTTGCTTTTAACAATGGGAAATGCAGAGCGGACCGAACCTCTTACCTTGATTGGTCCAAAAGGTCTTGTGCGTGTGGTAAATGCACTTCGTGTGATTGCACCGGAACTTCCTTTTGAAATTCAGTGCATTGAGCTGACTCAGCCAGAGGAAACATTTTCTTTATATGGGTATGAGATTACAGCATATAAAGTAAATCATAATGTGCTTTGCTATGGTTATACGATAGAAATCAAAAGAAATGGAAAATTTGATGCAAAAAGAGCAAAGGAACAGAATATTCCATTAAAATACTGGAATCCTCTGCAGAAAGGGGAGACGGTAGAGGCGGATGGTATGTGTTACACACCGGATATGGTGTTAGGACCGCAAAGAAAGGGAATTAAACTGACTTATACAACAGATACCAGACCGGTCAAATCTATAGAAGATCATGCAAAAGACTCAGATTTATTTATCTGTGAAGGAATGTATGGAGAACAGGATAAAGAAGAGGAAAAGGCAAAGGCACATAAACACATGACGTTTAAAGAAGCCGCAACATTAGCAAAAAATGCCAATGTAAAGGAACTCTGGCTGACACATTACAGTCCGTCGCTGGTAAGACCAGAAGAAGCACTGGGAGAAGCAACAAAGATTTTTCTAAATACAATTGCGGCAAGAGACCGTCAGTCGGTAGAACTGCAGTTTGAAGAAGATTAGCAGAAACTTAAGATATTTAAAATATTTAAAATATTTAAGATATATCAGACAGATAGCAGGTACTCTCGGAGCTTTTTAGAGTTTTAGAAAAAAATTCCGAGCGTACATAGGAAGAATAGGGAGGAGGAAGAAACATGGAGACAGAAACACAAAAAGATATTAAAATTCTTGCAATTGAAAGCTCCTGTGATGAAACCGCGGCATCCGTTGTGAAAAATGGACGTACTATTTTATCAAATGTGATTTCTTCACAGATAGACCTTCATAAACTTTATGGAGGAGTAGTGCCGGAAATTGCATCAAGAAAACATATTGAAAAAATTAATCAGGTGATTGAAGAGGCATTAAAAGAAGCGGATGTTACCTTAGATGATTTAGATGCAATTGGGGTGACTTATGGACCTGGACTTGTCGGCGCACTTTTAGTCGGAGTGGCAGAAGCAAAGGCAATCAGTTTTGCAAAAGATTTACCACTGGTAGGCGTGCATCACATCGAGGGGCATATTTCTGCCAATTATATTGAAAATCTGGATTTAGAACCGCCATTTTTATGTCTGGTTGTATCAGGAGGTCATACTCATCTGGTTATCGTAAAAGACTATGGTGAATTTGAAATTTTAGGACGCACCAGGGATGATGCAGCAGGCGAAGCATTTGATAAAGTGGCAAGAGCAATTGGACTGGGATATCCAGGCGGACCGAAAATTGATAAACTTTCAAAAGAGGGAAATCCTTATGCATTTGATTTTCCAAAAGCAAAAATTGAAGATGCTCCTTATGATTTTAGTTTCAGTGGAGTAAAATCAGCGGTATTGAATCATTTAAATAAGTGCAAAATGCAGGGTGAAGAAATTGTGGCGGCAGATATTGCAGCTTCTTTTCAGCGTTGTGTAGTTGAGGTGCTTGTAGAACACGCAATTATGGCAGCAAAAGATTATCATATTAAAAAACTGGCGATTGCCGGCGGTGTTGCATCAAACAGCGGACTTCGCAGTGCGATGGAAGAAGCATGTAAAAAGAATCAGATTGAATTTTATCATCCGTCACCAATTTTCTGTACTGATAATGCAGCTATGATTGGTGTAGCGGCTTATTATGAGTTTTTAAAGGGAACAAGGCATGGAATGGATTTGAATGCAGTTCCGAATTTGAAGCTTGGAGAACGTTAAAAATAAGGGGCGATAATATGAACTGTACAGCAATTGTGCTGGCAGCAGGCCAGGGAAAACGAATGAAGAGTAAAATACAGAAGCAGTTTCTTTTGTTAAAAGGGAAACCGATTCTGTATTACAGCATTTCCTGCTTTGAAAAGAGCAGTGAGATTGATGATATTATCATTGTAACGGGTGCAGAAAGCATTGAGTATGTCAAAAAAGAGATTGTAGAGGCGTTTGGATTTCAGAAAGTAAAAGCAGTTGTTGCAGGTGGAAAAGAACGCTATGATTCTGTATATGAGGGACTCAAGGCATGTAAAAACTGTGATTATGTGTTTGTTCATGATGGAGCAAGACCATTTGTGACAGAAGAAATGATAAATCGTGGAAAAAAGGCAGTAATTGCATGCGGAACTTGTGTTTTGGGAATGCCGTCAAAAGATACCGTGAAAATCATAGACGAAAATGGATTTGTAGAATCTACTCCTAAACGTGACAAGGTGTGGAATGTACAGACTCCTCAGATTTTTTCTTATCCGGACATTTATAAGGCGTATCAGGAAGCAAAGAAACAGGGGATGCAGGGAATTACGGATGATGCAATGGTAATGGAACAATATGGTGCATTAAAGGTAAGACTGGAAGAAGGTTCTTACGAAAATATAAAAATTACGACACCAGAAGATATTTTACTTGCAGAAAAAATTCTGGAAACTTTTAAGGGAGAAGAATAGGTCAGTAAACGATAAATGTATTCTTAAACTCTTTCTATAAAAGGAAGTCGAAAACTTGGAAAAACCCTGTAAATATCAGGGAAAGAGGGCACAATCTTTCCCTGATAAAATAAGACAAAAAAGAACAAAAAAACGGAAAAAATAAAAAAATAAAAAAAATTCAAAAAAAGTGTTGACATTTGGAATAACTGGTGCTAAAATATCACTTGTCGCTGACACAGAGCGATAAATAAACAGAACAAAATAAAGATGGAGAGATATCGAAGTGGTCATAACGAGGCGGTCTTGAAAACCGTTTGTCCGCAAGGGCGCGTGGGTTCGAATCCCACTCTCTCCGCTT
>JAIIAN010000201.1 GCA_022717655.1 Bacillota bacterium
TGTACCAAATGATGTTTAATTCTTCTATTTAACTTGTACAATTTTTATACTAACATCAGCCTTGACCTTACGATTAACGACAGGGCGGGCATACTGGATATTCCAGATCTGACCGCCAAATGCAACCGTGAGGAATGTGTTTCCCTGTTCCGTTCTTTCAAGTCCTATGCTTCCGGCGAGCTGGTGAAGCACAACGAGCAGGACAGGGCGGGCATGGGACAAACGCTGTATATCGGCTCTCTGAAATCGGAAGTCTATTTCTGCTGTTATGAGAAGAACTACGAACAGTACGCAAAACTGGGCGTGCCGATTGAAGAAGCACCCATAAAGAACCGCTTCGAGATACGATTGAAAGATGAAAGAGCCTATTATGCCGTCCGTGAACTGCTGACCCATTATGACGCAGAACAGACGGCATTTTCTATCATCAATCACTATATCCGCTTCGTGGACAGAGAGCCGGAGAAGCGAAAGACAGACTGGAAGCTCAATGACCGCTGGGTGTGGTTTATCGGGAAAGACCGCCCGCCTATCAAGCTGACAACAGACCCAGAGCCTTACACGTTGGAAAGGACGCTGGGCTGGATAAGCCGACAGGTCGCCCCTACGCTGAAAATGCTGAAAAAGATAGACGCTGGGAACAGCACAAACTATCTGAAAGAGATTGAGGATAATGCAAAACTGACGGAAAAGCACTTGCAGATAATTAGACAGCAGACAGCGGACACAGAGGAACTTATTACAGAGTAAAGGAGAATTTTTGATTATGGCAGAACTTGTCAAGGACTTGGTGCTGGTATCGCTAGGAATGGGTATCGGTGTCGTCTTTATGTGTATCGCACAGGTCAGTAAAATGGCTGACGAACAAATAGAAGAAATCAGAAAAGAAAGGATTGATAAAGAATGAATTTCGTACAGAATTTATACAACTGGTTTTTAAGCAATGCCCAGAGCTTGGTGCTTATGGCAATCGTTGTAATAGGTATCTACTTAGGATTTAAGCGAGAGTTTTCAAAACTTATCGGATTCCTTGTGATTGCCCTTATTGCCGTCGGGTTGGTATTTAATGCTAGTGGTGTTAAGGATGTACTGTTAGAGCTGTTTAATAAGATTATCGGAGCTTAATTTAAAGAAACATCTTTTATAAAATATCCTGCTGATGATATAATAAAGTCTATAGAATCTTATAAGTAAAAGGGGAATGCTGATGAAAAAAAATGAAAATAGTTCGAAAATGATGAAGGTAGTTTATTTTGATGAAACTGCAGCTACAGATTATATTACTATACAGAATGGTGGACAATTTGATTGGTCAACAACAGAAAATAAAGAAAGATTGGCAAAAATTATTGCTGAAATTGATGCACAAGCTAAAGGTGGATTTAATTTATTTTCATTTATCAAATCGTCGTTATCTGGAAATGCAAATGTAAATCTTGATATAAACACTAGCAAATTGATTACAAGTACTGTAACAAATACTCTTTTGACAGATTATATTTCAATGGCAAGTAAAGATAAGAATATTCGACAATTTCATAATGACGGTGTTTATGCACCAAAAAACTCTATTTCTATGTATAGAATGTATAGTTCATACCTAAATATTGTACCCAAAGAACAAATTCCGATTGACCTTGAAGGACTTAATAATGCTCTTCTTGGAGAGAGGGGATATTATCAAATGCTTTTGAATAGCGAAAAAGAGCCTTCCTGTGTTTTAAGATTTAATATAAACGCATTTAAGAATGATTACAGTTTGGCTGATTTATCAAAAATGAATTTATCATATTTTGGTGTTAAAGTGGGAGAATGTACAAAAGAACAATTATCTTTAGAAAAAGAATTTGAAATAAAATCAATAACTGAGACGCCCGATATTAAGGAAATCGTAACTGGAGAAACTAGTGAACCTTCGATAAAATGCTTAGATGTTTATGATATTGTACTGGCGGGGGTGATGAGTATTGAATAAAGTAATCATATTTTATGGTTCAAAAGAAAAATTTAATCGAATCATCCCAAAAGAATATAGAAATTTAACAGATTTAGTTTATGAATCTGATAAAGATGGGAAGACTATGAGATTAGTAGTGCCTAATCAATATGGCGAATATCCGCAAGAAGAAAAAGAAGAAAAAACTTTTGTAAAAAATTTTGTTATAAGCTCAGATGAATATGCTGGTGTTCGAGAACATGTTATTACAAATTTTATAAACTTTCTTGCTAAATTTGATGTAGAAAACTTATATATCCAAAATCCGCCACTGCAAATAAGCGAACAAATTCTTAGATTATATCCAAAAGCAGATGTCAAATATCAAAAATATAAGCAACTCACAACTTCTCATTTACTAAAATTAAACGAAGAATATGATAATAAAATTATAGGACAAGAAGATGTCAAGCTTGAATTGTTACAAGCTCTTTTTCCTCTCACTATGAAATATAGACAAAAACCTGTGGTTTTATTATTTTATGGAAAATCTGGAATTGGGAAAACAGAAACAGCAAAATATTTAGCCCAAATTATAGGTGAACCAATATTTAGGAAGCAATTTTCGATGTATCAAAACAATCAATTTGCTACATATTTATTTGGTGGTGCTCATTACGAAAAAAGTTTTGCAAAAGATTTATTAGATAGAAAGTCTAACGTGTTGCTTCTTGATGAATTTGATAAAGCACATCCATCTTTTCACAGTGCATTTTATCAACTTTTTGATGAAGGTATTTACGAAGATCAAAATTATTATTTAACACTTAAAAAATCAATTATAATATGTACTTCAAATTATACAGATTTAAAAGATATTGAAGAAAATTTAGGTAGTGCAATATATAATCGTTTTGATAAGATTATTCATTTTAAAGATTTAAGTATTGAATCAAAAATGAGGATTGGACAAATAGAATTTGGAAAATATGAAAAAAACTTTAACTATCGTTTAAATGATGCGACAAAGAAAAGGTTAGAAGAATCATATATCCAATGCGATAATGTCCGACAAATACATCATCTTATTGAGAACACCTTTGCACTAGCAACTATTTTAAGTAAAGCTAAAAAATGAATATATAAAAAAAGTAGTAAATTATAACAATTTACTGCTTTTTTTATACTCAAAGTTCAGATTGGAGTGATTGCTTGAACGATATTTTTACAGATATGCAGGAAAAAATCGGCTGTCCTTATCTCTCCGACCTGCCCTATTACAAGCGTGCGGTCTGGTTTGAGATGAAACGCCTTTACCTGTCTGACTACCCTAAGAAACAGTTAGAAGATTTTTCAAGCTTTTCCAAAGAAAGCGAGTGCCCCATGCAGTGATCTGAGAGCGACCTTTGGAAAAGTTGTTCAGCCATGACCTGTATTCACAGGATAATGATGCGTCCCAGAGGTGGTTTTGCTCATAGGAATGAGATTGGTTGAGATACCAGCGGAGCTTTTCCAGAGCCGTCTGTCTGCTTAGAAAATACAGGAAAGGGGGTGTCGCAGAATAAGTGATACTGATATGCTTATTTTTCTGATATGTGAACAAGACAAAAGAACGAAAAACCAGCCAGTCGATTACTGTTGATATAGAGGGGCTTTCTGCTATGCTCTCATGCGGTCATGCTACTGCAAGGAAAATCGGTGAGCAGGCAAGAGCAAAAATTGTCATTGGTCGCAAGGTTCTTTACTCTGTGGAAAGGGTCAAAAAATATCTGCTTTACCTTGCAGAATAGCACCGTCTTCTATTCATGTTCTTGTGGAAATATGGTATAATTATCCGTAGGCAAACCACGCTGTGAGAACATGAAAAGAGGGCTAAAAGAAAGGATTGGTTCTCATGGCAATTAGCAGAAAAGACCCGAAAGGGAGAAAATTAAGAGAGGGAGAAAGCTGGCGTAACGACGGCAGATACAGCTATCGCTTCACAGATATAAAAACAGGAAAACGTCGTACAATCTATGCACAGGATTTACCAGAGCTTAGAGAGAAAGAAAAAAAGATTGCAAAGGATATGGACGATAACATTCTGACAGACAGTGCAATCAAGAAAATGACGTTAAATACTTTGTTCGAGCGATACATGGCAACCCGTGAACTGAAAGAGTCTACACGAGTAAATTATCTTCGTATATGGGATAATCGGGTAAAAGATGAAGTCGGCAACATTAAAGTCGTTCAGATGTTACCCTCTCACATTAAAGCTTACTATTCAAAATTATCCAAAGCTGGATATGCTCATTCTACTATTAAATATATTAACAACATGATTTTTCCTGCGTTGGAAATGGCGGTTGATGATGCTATTATCCGTAAAAATCCAGCAAAAGGTTCTATCAGTGATTATGGCAGACCAGCAGAGGAACGTGTGGCGTTGACAATCTCACAACAGGAAAAAGCTCATTGCTTTTGCGAAGCAGAGCAATATCTACAATACCTATTATCCTATGCTTATGATTATGATAGGTACAGGGTTAAGGTGTGGAGAGCTGATTGGTCTTACATGGAAAGACGTAGACACGAGAGCAAGACGCTTGAATGTAGACCACCAGCTTACCTACAAGAATTATGGAGACGGCTGTCGATCCCATATCTCTACTCCAAAGACGGATTCGGGGATTCGTGTGATACCTATGACGCAGGAAGTACAGAAAGCATTTGAAGTGCAGAGAAAAATCAATTTCATGCTGGCAAAAGATAAGTCAGTTGAGATGGACGGATATTCTGGTTTTGTATTCACTGCTAAATCTGGCAGACCGCTTATGCCCTATGGTGTAAACAGCGTATTATATAACATTGTGGACGCTTATAACAAAGAGGAAATCCAGAGGGCAAAGAAAGAACACAGGAAAGTAGAACTGCTTCCAAAGGTTTCCGCTCATGTTATGCGTCACACAGCCTGCACAAGAATGGCAGAGTGTCGTATGGACATCAAGGTATTACAGTATATCATGAGACACGCTCATTTTGATGTGACTATGGAAGTGTATAACCACTTGGGCGACAGGGCAAGGATTGAAAACGAGATAGCAAAGTTGGATAGTATGGCAGTGAACTTCTGACACCAAAAAAGAAAAAATTGGTGTCAAATTGGTGTTAAACCTAAGAAAAATGACAATTTCAAGAGTGATAAATGTTTGCAAACCATTGATTTTACAGGGTTTGCAAAAAAATTCAAAAATAATTAGCACTTATATATTGACAGTGCTAAAAGTAAGAACTATAATGTATTTAGAAATTAGGAAAGGTATTAAAAAGATCCTAGTTTCAAGAGTTAACACCGCTTGAAGTAACGATGCTAATGACTAAGCATTTATATTGAAAGGGGAAATGACTTATGATGATGCCTAGCTTATTT
>JAIIAN010000011.1 GCA_022717655.1 Bacillota bacterium
AATCTGTACTAACCTGTACTAATCTTTTTTTGACTATGCCAAAAATTGGTCAAATCTTGGTCAAAACCCCTTGACCAACTATATATTTTAGTACATCCACGCTCTGAAACCATTGATTTTCCTGCATTCCTACTTATCAATAGACTTCATCGTCGGGAATAACAATACATCACGGATTGCAGCAGAGTCTGTCAGAATCATGCACATACGGTCGATACCAAATCCGATACCACCTGTCGGAGGCATACCGATTTCCAGTGCGTTCATAAAGTCTTCATCTGTTGTGTTGGCTTCATCATCACCCTGTGCCAGAAGTTCTTCCTGTGCTTTGAAACGCTCTCTCTGGTCAATCGGGTCATTTAATTCAGAGTAAGCATTTGCCATTTCCCATCCATTCATGAAGAACTCAAAACGTTCTACATAATCTGGATTTTCTGGTTTTTTCTTGGTCAGAGGAGAGATTTCAATTGGATGGTCCATAACAAATGTCGGCTGAATCAGATGTTCTTCTACAAATTCTTCAAAGAACAGGTTTAAGATATCACCTTTTTTATGTCTCTCTTCGTATTCTACATGATGTGCATCTGCTGCTGCTCTTGCTTCTTCCAGTGTATGGATTTCATTGAAGTCAACACCTGAATATTTCTTAACAGCATCTAACATAGTAATTCTCTCGAACGGTTTTCCGAGGTCCATTTCTACGCCATTGTATACAATTTTTGTTGTTCCAAGCACTTCCTGTGCAACGTAACGATACAGATTTTCTGTTAAATCCATCATTCCGTTGTAATCTGTGTATGCCTGATACAATTCCATCAGTGTAAATTCCGGATTATGGCGGGTATCAACACCTTCATTACGGAATACACGTCCGATTTCATATACTCGTTCCAGACCACCTACAATCAGTCTCTTTAAGTATAACTCAAGAGAAATACGCAGTTTGAAGTCTTCTCCAAGTGCATTAGAATGTGTGATAAATGGTCTTGCAGCAGCACCACCGGCATTTGCTACAAGCATCGGTGTTTCTACTTCCATAAATCCCTGTCCATCTAAGTATCTACGGATTGTGCTGATGATTTTAGAACGTTTTACAAAAGTATCTTTTACTTCCGGATTCATAATTAAATCCACATATCTCTGACGATAACGCAGGTCTGTGTTTGTCAGTCCGTGGAATTTCTCTGGAAGTACCTGAAGACTCTTGGAAAGCAGTGTGACTGCAGTGGCATGAATTGAAATTTCTCCGGTTTTGGTTTTGAAAACTTCACCTTTGATTCCAACGATATCACCGATATCCATCTTTTTAAAATCTTTATAAGATTCTTCACCGATGTTGTCTCTTGCAACATAAGACTGGATATTTCCCTTTAAATCCTGAATATTACAGAAAGAAGCTTTACCCATAACACGTTTGGACATGATACGTCCTGCTACGGATACAGATTTTCCTTCTAATTCATCAAATGCATCTTTAATTTCCTGGCTATGATGAGTTGCATCATATTTTACAATCTGAAACGGGTCTTTTCCGTTTTCCTGTAATTCTGCTAATTTTTCACGACGAACCTTTAACAGCTTGTTCAGGTCCTGTTCCTGTGCGCTCTTGTTCTGTTCTGCCACTTCTTCACACTCTCCTTAATCTTTAGATATTTCTTTCAATCTCCAGAACTTTGTACTCGATAATTCCGGATGGCATTTCAACCTGTACAGTATCTCCTTTTCTTGCTCCGATTAATGCTTTTCCAACCGGTGCTTCATTGGAAATTTTTCCTTCCAGACTGTTTGCTTCAGTAGAACCTACGATTTTGAATTCGATTTCTTCATCAAATTCTACATCGTAAACTTTTACCTTACATCCAACACTGATCGTATCTAAGTCAATTTCATCTTCTACTACAACTTCAGCATTTTTTAAAATCTTTTCGATTTCTTCGATACGTGCTTCAATATCACGCTGTTCATCTTTTGCTGCATCGTATTCTGCGTTCTCGGATAAGTCACCTTGTTCTCTGGCTTCTTTGATTTTTCCAGCGATTTCTTTTCTTTTATTTACCTTTAAATCATGCAGTTCTTCTTCCAATTTTTTAAGACCTGCATAAGTCAATATGTTTTTCTTTGCTTCCATGATAAAACACCCTTTCTTAAACTATCTATAATTTTATAATAAATCTACATTTTGTTATAATCCTCTCAACAGTCCCAATATTATAAATGAAATGAGTAAAAATGTCAAGATTTCAATGGTTCCAAAAATTGGTTGTCATTGATTTTCCGTAGGTTTCATTCAACCTTTCCTGAACCAGTCTTTCCAACTGCTCATACGTCTCCACTTCATTGACTTCTCTTCTTACTGCTGCGGAATGAGGCATCCCTGCCGTATACCATGCAACGTGTTTTCGCATTTCACGCATACCGGTATACTCTCCTTTATATTCAATCTGGAGTCTGGCATGTCTTAAAATCATTTCTCTTACTTCTTCTGCACTCGGCTGTGGCGGTATCTCTCCGGTTTCGAGATAGGTCTGAATTCTTGAAAAAATCCAAGGATTTCCTCTTGAAGCCCGTCCAATCATAATGCCGTCGCATCCGGTCTGTTCAACTAATGCTTTTGCATGTTGCGGTGAGCTGATATCTCCATTTCCAATAACCGGAATAGAAACCGCTTCTTTTACTTGACGGATAATGTCCCAGTCAGCTTCTCCGGCATAATACTGCTCTCTGGTTCTTCCGTGAACTGCAATTGCAGAAGCTCCTGCAGCTTCTACAATCTTTGCAATCTCCACCGCATTAACACTTTTTTCCGTAAATCCTTTTCTTATCTTAACAGTCAATGGTTTTTTGATTGCTTTTGAAACCTTGCTTACAATCTCACCCACTAACTTTGGATTTTTCATCAGTGCTGAACCTTCCTGGTTATTCACCACCTTTGGCACCGGACATCCCATATTAATATCTAAAATATCAAATGGACGTTCTTCAATCTGTGCTGCGATTTCTGCCATCAAATCTGCATCTGAACCGAATAACTGAAGCGACACCGGGCGCTCTTCGGGTAAAATCTGCATCAGACTTTCTGTATTTTTATTTTTAAAATGAATGGCTTTTGCACTTACCATTTCCGTGCATAAAAGTCCCGCTCCCTGTTCTTTGCAAAGCAAACGAAATGGCAGGTCTGTTACTCCTGCCATAGGTGCGAGTATTAAATTATTTTCAAGTGTTACATTTCCAATACTCAGCTTCACTTCTTCTGCCCTCTGATTCTTTGTGTTTTTCTAAATCTTACTTATACTTCTTTCTGTGTCAGGCGGATATTCACAATCTGCTTTACTGCCTGCTCATAACCGGCTAACTGTTCCCTGCACTTTCTATTTTTCCTGTATAGATATATATGCAAGGTTTCGTTGAAACATACTCAAACTGTAAAACTACAATTCTTCTATTCCTCATCCAGAGAAACATCTTCTCCAAGAAAGAATACACGATAGTAAAGTTCCAACGCTTCTAATAACTCCTGTTTTTCCTTACGAATCTGTTTAATACGAAGTGCGCTTCCGATTTCATCAAACATTGCATCGGCTTCCAGCGCTTCTACACGAAACTGTAACTCTCCATCTTCATCAAATTCAAGAGTCAGCACGCCTCCGATTTCTGTTGTATACATAACACACATAATATGCAGTTCATCCTGAACGGACTGTGGAAGTGCTTTAAAATCTTCATTAAAATAATATTTCTGTTCATAAGCACTTGCTCCGCACAGCACAATTTTATCTTTATACATACTTTTTGTTGCTTTCCTTTCCTAACTCATTCCCTGATTACAACTTATTTCTTACACATACCCATACAAACCACGGACGGATACTTCTCCGGAAAAGATTTCCACACACGTTCCATCTTTTTTCTCAACCAGAAGTTCTCCTTTGTCATTAATTCCACGACTGATTCCTGTGTATTCTCCGTTTTTTTCTTTAATCAGGACTTCTTTTTTGCGATTCACCAGATGCTTGTTGTACTCTTCTATTAAAAATCCAAGATTATGAGTCTGTTCAAATTTTTCATAATACTGTTCAAAATAAAATAAAAGCGCAGCCGCTATTTCATCTCTGTTGATTTCGTGTCCGCACTCTATCTTTAATGACGTTGCTTTATATGCAAGCTCCTCCGGAAAGGATTCCATATTTAAGTTGATTCCAATTCCAACTACCACATAAGAAATCTTTCCTTCTGCCATTCCCATTTCTGTCAAAATTCCGGTTGTCTTTTTCTTATTAATTACCACGTCATTTGGCCATTTAATCTCGGCTGTAAGACCTGTAATTTTCTCAATTGCCATGCACGCTGCCATTCCCATAATCAAAGTCAACATCGGTGCATGTTCTGCTTCAAAATCAGGGCGCAGTAAAAGAGACAGCGCAAGACTGCTTCCCTTTGGCGTCTCCCATCTTCTTCCGATTCTGCCTTTTCCCTGTGTCTGGCTGTCCGCTATATAAACAGCGCCAGAGGGAGCGCCATTTTTTGCGTCCCTCTTCGCCCATTCATTTGTGGAGTCCATTTCTTCTGCCCAGTTCCATGGAGTCCCCATCCATTTTGCTTTTAATTCCATTTTTTATGCTCCTAAAGTAGCTGCCATCACTGCTTTAATTGTATGCATACGGTTTTCTGCCTCATCAAAGACAACAGACTGTTCGGATTCAAATACTTCGTCTGTTACTTCCATATCTTTGATACCAAAGCGTTCTCCCATTTCTTTACCGATAGTTGTCTCTAAATCATGGAATGCCGGCAGGCAGTGAAGGAAGATTGCTTGGCTTCCTGCATTTTCCATTACTTCTTTTGTTACTTTATATGGAGATAATTCTTTAATACGTTCTTCCCATACTTCGTCTGGTTCTCCCATGGATACCCATACGTCTGTGTAAATAACATCTGCACCTTTTGTTCCTTCTTTTACATCTTCTGTCAAAGTGATAGTAGCTCCGGATTCTTTTGCATACGCTTCACATTCTTTTACCAGTGCTTCATTCGGGAAGTATTTTTTCGGTGCACATGCAACAAAGTTCATTCCCATTTTGGCACACAGAATCATCAGAGAATTTCCCATGTTATAACGGGCATCACCCATGTATACTAATTTGACACCTTCTACTCTTCCAAGATGTTCACGAATTGTTAAGAGGTCTGCTAACATCTGAGTCGGATGATATTCATTTGTCAGACCGTTCCATACCGGCACACCTGCATATTTTGCAAGTTCTTCTACGATTTCCTGACCAAATCCACGATATTCGATTCCGTCGTAAATTCTTCCAAGCACTCTTGCAGTATCACGAATGCTTTCTTTCTTTCCAATCTGAGAACCTTTCGGGTCTAAGTAAGTTGTTCCCATTCCCAGGTCATGTGCTGCCACTTCAAAAGAACAACGTGTTCTTGTACTTGTTTTTTCAAAAATCAGAGCAACATTTTTTCCTTTTAAAGTATCAACGGCTGTACCCTGTTTTTTCTTTTCTTTATAATCTGCTGCTAAATTAATAAAATATTCAATTTCCTCTTTTGTAAAATCTTTTAAAGTTAAAAAATTACGTCCTTTTAAATCCATGTCCTTATCCTCCAGTTTCTTTCTTTATTTCTCATCCTTTTCATTCATCTGTACTGGATATCTGCTCTGGAATTTCTTTTGCAACAATCCATACAAATGCAGGCAATTCACGGCCTGAAAGCCCATGCAGTTTTTCCTGTATCTTCTCCCTCAGTTCGTCTACCGTATACACCTTATACTTGCTGATTCGACATAATTTCGCAGTCGCCTCAAGAATTGCAAGATAAAGTTCTTTATAAGTCCAGTCCTTTGAAAGCTTTAATTCCTCTGCTATGACCGGAAGCACAACCTCTGTCATATTTCGACAATATTGTGCTTCATCCTGTGGAAGTTTATACACCCGCATAATATGCTGATAATTCTCTGCATACAGCTTTACTAGCTGATTTAAATAATAACACTCTTCTTCCGATTCATCAATATAATAAATTTTTCCCTTTAATCCATAAATCATGCGCAGGGTATCATAATAGCCAAGTTTTAAATGTGTTCTGGTTTTTCTTGAATCAAATTCAATAATACTTCCAAGACTAACCTTTGGTGCGACCGTATAAATTGTGGTATCTTCCGGTATCTTTACTTTCTTTTCTCTTCCCACACCAAAAATCCGTATCATGATAATGTCTTTGTAGCCACGTTCTACGAGCGAACCCAGTGGCACATTATTGATTGCGCCTCCATCGATATAAGTTTTTCCATGTAATTTTTCATTTTTAAACAATGGAAAAATATAAGCACTTGCAAGCAGAAAATCTTTTATCATCGATGGGTCTTTACATTCTTTGATGTCAATGTCGAGTTCTTTCCATTCATCCACATCAAACGTCAGTACATATAAATCAATCGGTGAATTTAAAATTTTTTCCTCGTCAATACACTCTGCAATTAATTCCCGAAGAGGAGTAATATCAATCCCGCCTTCTTTCATTAAATTAAAGGCATCTTTTAACATCGTAATGTCGGCTCGTTTCTCACGAAATAATTTCTGCATCTGCTCGTCTTTAACGGACATGATTTTTGAATACTTGATATTCTCCCAGACTTTCTTTGCATTTTCATAGTCATCCATACAGATAAGCGCACCATTTAACGCACCTACACTCGTTCCGGCTACGCCTTTTATTTTTACACCGGCTTCTTTTAAGGCTCTCCATGCTCCAATCTGGTATGCACCTTTTGCGCCTCCACCTTCTAATACAAGACCATATTCTTTATCTAAATCGATTACTGGTTTCATATTATATTCACCTGCCTTCATAAATCCAAAAGATTCAAGTACGTCCATCTATGCACGCACTTGAATCTTTCTATTTTTGATTTCACTCAAACACTATTTACGTTAACTTTATTTTTCCTGCTTTTTGTCATCTGTCACAATTTCTTTTAAAGAAGCTGCAAGTCCTGCAATGCCCTGAATATCGGATGGAATAATAATCTTCGTTGCTTTTCCGTCTGCTGCTTTTCCAAATGCTTCGAGACTCTTTAAGGTCAGCACGCTTTCATCTGCTCCGGCTTCTTTGATAAATCGAATACCATCAGCGGTTGCCTGCTGTACTTTTAAAATTGCCTCTGCTTTACCTTCTGCTTCTTTTATCATTTTTTCTTTTTCTGCTTCTGCACGTAAGATTGCAGCCTGTTTTTCTGCTTCTGCATCCAAAATTGCAGATGCTTTCTTACCTTCTGCTACCAGAATCGTAGATTTTTTCTGTCCTTCTGCAATCAGAATTGCTTCACGACGTTCACGTTCCGCTTTCATCTGTTTTTCCATTGCTTCCTGAATTGCAGACGGTGGAATAATATTCTTTAATTCCACACGGTTTACTTTAATTCCCCACGGGTCAGTTGCCACATCAAGAGACGCTCTCATCTTGGTATTAATAATTTCTCTTGAAGTCAGTGTTGCATCGAGTTCCATATCACCGATAATATTACGAAGTGTTGTGGCAGTCAGATTTTCAATCGCCATAATTGGATTTTCCACTCCATAAGCAAACAGTCTCGGGTCTGTAATCTGGAAAAATACAACGGTATCAATCCGCATGGTAACATTATCTTTTGTGATAACCGGCTGTGGTGCAAAATCCACTACCTGCTCTTTTAAATTTACTCTTTTTGCAATTCGGTCAAAAAATGGCAGTTTAAAATGCAGACCGGTGGACCAGGTTTCTTTATACATTCCCAGTCGTTCAATAATCATCGCATGTGCCTGTGGAACAATTCTTACACAGGATGCTGCAACCATAAGTGCCAGTAAAACAATGACTGCTAATAAAATAATCGGCATATTATTCGTCCTCCTCTACTACAGCTTTAACGCCTTCTACAGTAATGACTTTTACTACAGTTCCTTCTTTTATAATTTTATCTCCTCTTGTTTTTGCAGACCATTCCATTCCACGGATGACAACCTGTCCTGTTCCTTTTAAGTTATCTATGGTTTGAATGACCACTGCCTTTTCCCCTTCCAGACTTTCCACATTGGTTTTCTGTACATTTTTATTCATGTACTTCATTGCAATTGGTCTGGTAAACAGCAAAAGCAAAATTGATACTGCCAGAAATACCACAACCTGAAGCCAGACTGCACCGCCTAAAATCGCCACAAGAAATGCAATTAATGCTCCTCCTGCAAACCATATAGTCGTAAGCCCCAGCGTGATAATCTCAATGATTAGGAGAATCCCAAGCAGTATCAGCCAGCCAAGAGAAATCATGCCTGCTGATAGTATTGCCATCTTCCTCACATTCCTTTCTTGTTTATTTTGCCTATTCCATAGAACAAAATTTTCTATGAAATAAAAAATCAGCCCTTTAGGATATTATATCGTAAAAGACTGATTCTAACAACTTATATATTACTTTTGTATTAATTTTTAGTTCAAGTCGAACATACGTGAGACTTGGCGCGTGATTCTGGTCAGCACAAGCTGACATATACTTTTCAGAATCACTGCGCATCCCCGCGGAGCGTTTATCTCAATCGAAGATTGAGATAAAGTTTAATAAAATGTCTGATTTCCAATTGTGAGTCCGCTTCCGCCACCTGCATGGAAGAAAAGACATTCTCCAATCGTATTTGCTCCTGCAAAGACATCACGGGCTGCCGCATAGCAGTCTGCATTTGCGCCCCTTGAAAGTACGCTTGACAATTTACCTGTCCAGACCGGCTCAAACTGCCCGCTCTGATAAATTACTTCTGAGAGCGTATTTGGAAATTCACTGCTTCTCATTCGATTTAAGATAACTGCTCCAACTCCGATTTTTCCTTCATAAGACTCTCCGCCTGCTTCACATTCAATAATTGCAGCCATCAAATCCAAATCTTGATTGGAAGCAGAAGCATCTGTCTCTACTGCTGCCGTTTCCTGAATTTCTTCCTGCGTTTCCGCTATTTCCTGAATCTCTTCCTGCGTTACCGCCTCTGCCGTAACAACATCTCCTGCTCCATACAGTGCTTCGTATAAATTCTTTGCATCGTCCTGATATAACAGTAAATCCTCACGAATGTATCCCTCGACTTCTCCGGAACAAATCTCTACCCAGCCATTTTCCGCTCCGACTACGGTTGCAACTGCTCCTGATGGAAGCCGTCCAACGCAGGCGCTGTCTGCATCTGCACTTTCACGAATGTTAGCGTATGTAACTACATTCGCTGCCACTTTATCATCCCAGTTATAAGATGTCTCATCTAACGTATCTGCCATGGCAGGCACTGCCCCCATTGTCATCATTAAACCAACTGTTCCTATACAACATAAAATATGGCGCATTCTTTCTTTCATAATTACCTCCTGAAATTTCTGCGTTTTATCAAGCCTTATGATTACTTCGCTTGAATTTGTTACAAATTTATTAATTTTTATTACGAAGTTATTGTAGCAAGATTACTTTTCAATGTCAATACGGTATTTTTTGTAACATTTTGTAAATCTTTACATTTTTCCAGGGTTCTCTTGTAAGAAATACTGCATTTTGATATACTTTTATTATTTCCTGATTGAGGTAATTGATACAGTTTTTATAAAGGAGATTATTATTGATATGAGTACAAGAACAAAAGACGAGCTTGGCACTTTAAGCCTGCTCGGAAACCAAAAGACCGTTTATAAAGATGATTATGCACCGGAAGTCTTAGAAACTTTTCCAAACAAACATCCGGAAAATGATTATTTTGTAAAATTCAACTGTCCGGAATTTACCAGTTTATGTCCAATTACCGGTCAGCCGGATTTTGCTACGATTTACATTTCTTATGTTCCAGGAGAACGAATGGTGGAAAGTAAATCTTTGAAATTATATTTATATAGTTTCCGAAATCATGGGGATTTTCATGAGGACTGCATGAACATTATTATGAAAGATTTGATTCGGCTCATGGACCCGAAATACATTGAAGTGTGGGGAAAGTTCACTCCACGTGGAGGAATTTCCATCGACCCTTACTGCAACTATGGAAAAGCCGGCACTTTATGGGAACAGGTTGCATTCCAGAGACTGACACAACATGATTTATATCCTGAAAAAATCGATAACCGGTAGACTTATCTACCGGTTATTCTCTGCCTTGCAGTCTCATACATCAGGATTCCTGCTGCCATCGCCGCATTTAAGGATTCCACTTTTCCTTCCATTGGAATTTTAATCAAACAGTCTGCTGACTCTGATAATTCATCACTTAGACCATTTCCCTCATTTCCAATGAAAAATGCAGTTCCCTCTTTATAATTTTCTTCATAGTACCAGTTTCTGCCCTTTAAATGTGCTGCATAAGTCTGGATTTTATTTTCTTTCAGCGTTGGAAGAATTTCAAGCAAATCTGCCTGCATCACAGGCATGCGGTAAATGGAACCCATTGTGGAGCGAATTACTTTTGGATTATACAAATCCACACAGTTCCTGCTCAAGATAATTCCTGTCACCCCTGCGCCTTCTGCAGTTCTAAGAATTGTTCCCATGTTTCCAGGGTCCTGCAAATCTTCCAGAATCATAAGAAACGGGGCTTTTCCATCCTTGGTTTTTAAAATTTCTTTTATCGGGGTTTCCACTCTTTTAATCAGACACAAGATTCCCTGCGGAGTCACTGTATCTGACAGATTTTTAAATACTTTGTCATCTACCTCTTCTAATTTTCCATTCTTTTCTGTGCAGCCTTTTTCCAGAATTACACTCTGATTTTCTGCTTCTTTCAGAAAAGAAGAGGAAGCATACACTTTTTCAATTCTCTCCTGTGGTGCTTCCCGAAACATTTTCATTCCTTCAACGACAAAAAGACCAGATTCTTTACGGGCTTTCGCTTTTTTTATCAACTGCTGCACCAGCTTCATCTGTCCATTTGACATACTTGTTATCATTTTATTTTCTCCATAACTAAATTAAAAACGAGGCTGTGTATATCAGTGCAACAGCCTCATTTTATATTTTATACTTTTTATTAATTAGTCATTTTTGCTGTAGTTATGTGACAGAGAATAGCTGATTTCATACTGATATTCCGGAATGGATTTCTGCATTGCCAGAGCTTCATTGATATCAAAATCAACATATTCACCATTTTTATAACCGATTACTCGTTTTGTTTTTCCTTCAAGCAGAACGTCTACTGCTAATGCGCCCATTGTAGATGCATATACACGGTCTTTACAAGTCGGGCTTCCACCACGCTGCATGTGACCAAGAATGGTTGCTCTTGTTTCAATACCAGTTGCAGCTTCAATACGTTTTGCCATAGCCTGTGAATGACCGATACCTTCTGCATTGATGATGATATGATGTTTTTTACCTTTTTTACGATTTTCAATAATATTGTTGATAATCTTCTGTTCATCATAATCATATTTTTCCGGGAGCAGAATATCTTCTGCACCGTTAGCAATACCACACCATAATGCGATATATCCGGCATTTCTTCCCATTACTTCGATAATACTTACACGCTCATGTGATGTTGATGTATCACGTACTTTATCAATTGCTTCCATTGCTGTGTTAACAGCTGTATCAAAACCGATTGTGTACTCAGTACATGCAATATCCAGGTCAATTGTTCCAGGAACACCAACAGCGTTGATTCCTAAGTTTGCCAGTTTCTGTGCACCTGCAAAAGAACCGTCACCGCCAATGACTACAAGCCCGTCAATGCCGTGTTTTCTGCAAATTTCCGCACCTCTTTTCTGTCCTTCTTCTGTACGAAATTCTGCACAACGTGCTGTATAAAGGATTGTACCACCTTTCTGAATGGTATCAGATACATCAACAGCAGTCATATCAATGATTTCTTCATTTAATAAACCATTGTATCCTTTCAGGATACCTTTCATCTTGATTCCTTTACTTAATCCTCTTCTTACTACTGCACGAATTGCAGCATTCATTCCTGGAGCATCTCCACCGCTGGTTAAAACACCGATTGTCTTAATTTCTTTTTTTGCAGTCATTTTCTTCCTCCATAAAGTATTAATATATACGTTTCCTCTTTGACCTCTAATCGTACTTAATTTTAATGCATTTTTGTAATATTTTCAATACTCTTTTCTACAACTTTCACGTTGTCCATGCCGTATTTTTCGTACAACTTACCCAACAGTGTTTCGTTAATTTTCACGGATTTTTCAATTCCTAAATATTTAATCGATTTTGGAGTGCGTACATAAATAATAACTCGGTCTGTTCCGCGAGAACCTGACAGAAGTTTCAGAAACTCATTTTCCTCTGTAAGATAGTCCTCTTTTGTCTCAAACTGAACCCAGAGTTCTTTTGGTACATCGTCAAACGAATAAATTTTTTCACAAATTAATTTACTTGCCTTATCTGCATCACCCTGAACTTTTCCGCGGATAAATACTTTGGAATCTTCCTCCATCTTTTGAACATTTTTTTCATAATCATTCGGAAAAACAACGACTTCCACCGTTCCCACCAAATCTTCAATGGTAAGAAATGCCATCACTTTATTGTTTCTTGTATACTTTACAGTCTTATTTGTGATAATTCCGCCTATAACTGCTATTTCTCCATCTCCTGCTTTTGAAGTTCCCAATTCTTCGTCTATCTGAAAATCAACTGTCCGTGCTGTAATATTTTTTCTCCATCTCTCTTCATATTCTTCCAGAGGATGACCGCTTATATACACACCAAGCACTTCTTTTTCAAAGGAAAGCAGTTCTTCTTTGGAATATTCCTCAACTTTTGGCATCTGAATCTCATAAGCTTCTTTTTCTTCATCCGAAATCAAATCAAACAGACTCATCTGACCGGTCATTGCATTTTTCTTTTCCTGATTAACTGCATCCACAATTTCCGCATAGACCATCAGCTTTTGACGACGGTTTCCTGCAACCTGGTCAAGTGCTCCTGCTTTAATCAGATTTTCAATTGCTCTTTTATTGAGTTCTCTGCCGCTCATCCGCTCAATAAAATCCCGAAGTGACTGATATTTTCCGTTTTCATTTCTTTCTTCTACAATCGCACGAATCATCGGAGCGCCAAGACTTTTGATTGCGGATAACCCATAACGGATTGCTCCATGGTCTGCGGAAAATTCACTCTCTCCAAAATTAATATCCGGAGGCAGAATTTCAATCTGCATTTTTCTGCTTGATAAAATATACTCTGCAACTTTAGACGGATTATGAATCACAGAAGTCATAAGCGCAGCCATATATTCTACCGGATAATAATACTTCAAAAATGCAGTCTGGTAAGAAACCACTGCATAAGCCGCAGCATGTGACTTGTTAAACGCATACTTGGCAAAATCAATCATGTCATCGTAAATTTTATTTGCTGTTTTTTCACTGATTCCACGATGAATACACCCCGGAACTCCCTCTTCTTCGTTTCCGTACACAAAATTCTGGCGTTCTTTTTCCATGACGGATGCTTTCTTCTTACTCATGGCACGACGCACCAAATCACTTCGCCCAAGGGTATATCCTCCAAGTGAACGTACGATTTGCATAACCTGTTCCTGATAAACGATACACCCGTATGTTGCCTTTAAAATCGGCTCTAATTCAGGGCAGTCATAGTGGATTTCCTCCGGATTATTTTTTCCTTTAATATACTGTGGAATGAAATCCATCGGTCCCGGACGGTATAACGACAATCCCGCAATAATATCTTCAAGATTTCCAGGTTTTAACTCCTTCATGAAGTTTTTCATACCTGTGCTTTCTAACTGAAACACCCCTTCTGTTTTTCCTGCTCCAAGCATCCCATAGACTTTTTTATCTTCGTAGTCGAGCTTGTCCATATCAAGCTCAATTCCTTTATCCCGCCGAACCAGTTTTTCTGCATTTTGAATCACTGTCAACGTACGAAGCCCAAGAAAATCCATTTTAAGCAAACCAAGTTCTTCGAGTGTTGTCATTGTAAACTGCGTAACCAGCGAACCATCTGAACCTCTTGATAATGGAACATATTCCATAACCGGTTTCTGGCTGATTACGACACCGGCTGCATGCATGGAGGTATGCCTCGGCAGTCCCTCCAGCCTCCGGCTCATGTCAATGAGTTTGCGAACCGTCTCATCCGTCTCATAAATTTTCTTTAATTCCGGATTTGCCTTCATTGCTTTATCAATCGTAATATTTAGTTCCTGCGGAATCATTTTCGCAATCGTATCACACTGCGCATAAGGAACATCCATAACTCTTCCAACGTCTTTGATAACACCTCTTGCCGCCATCGTACCAAAAGTAACAATCTGAACTACCTGGTCTTTTCCATACTTTTCAACCACATAGTCAATGACTTCCTGGCGTCGTTCAAAACAGAAATCCACATCGATATCCGGCATGGACACTCGCTCCGGATTCAAAAAACGTTCAAACAGCAAATCATATTTAATCGGGTCAAGCTTCGTGATTCCAAGTGTATAAGAAACCAGACTTCCCGCTGCCGAGCCTCGCCCTGGTCCTACCATGATTCCTTGTTCCCGTGCATAACGGATGAAATCCCACACAATCAAAAAGTAATCTACATAACCCATGTCTTTGATGACACCAAGTTCATAATTCAGACGCTTTTTGAGTTCTTCCTTATTATCGGTATAACGCTTATCAAGCCCCTCAAAGCACAATTTGTTCAGATACTCCCATGCAGTATATCCATCCGGCACATCGAATTTTGGAAGTTTCGTCACACCAAATTCAATTTCCACATTGCATCGCTCTGCAATTTTTCCGGTATTCTCAATCGCTTCGGGTGCATAAGGAAACAATCGTCTCATCTCTTCTTCTGATTTGACATAATACTGTCCACCCTCATACCTCATACGATTTTCATCTTTTAACGATTTTCCGGTCTGTACACAAAGCAGAATATCATGCGCCTCAGCATCGGAACTGTAGGTATAATGAACGTCATTTGTTGCCACCAGTTCAATTCCGGTTTCACGACTCATTCGAATCAATTCATGATTGACCTGCCTCTGTTCCGGAATTCCATGATCCTGCAGCTCCAGAAAGAAATTTCCCTTTCCGAAAATTTTTTCGTATCTGAGTGCTGCTTCCTTTCCTTCTTCGTAAAATCCTCTTGCAAGATTTCTTGCAACCTCTCCTGCAAGGCAGGCGCTTAATGCAATAATTCCTTCATGATATTGTTCTAACAATTCCATATCCACACGCGGTTTATAATAAAATCCATCCACAAACCCGTAAGATACAATTTTAATCAGATTCTGATATCCCTCCTGCGTTTCCGCAAGCAGCACCAGATGATAATAACGGTCCTCTTCTTTTCCTTTTTCTTTGTCAAAGCGTGAACCAGGAGCAACATAAACCTCACATCCAAGGATTGGTTTAATGCCGGCAGCTTTTGCCGCCTTATAAAAATCAATGCAACCAAACATGACCCCATGGTCAGTTATGGCTGCACTTTTCATTCCCAGTTCTTTTACTCTGGACACATATTCATTTATCTTGTTGGAACCGTCTAACAGGCTGTACTCTGTATGTACATGCAAATGAGTAAAATTCACTGTCATTCTCCTTTTTCCAACTATGTGCTCTTGAAATCTTTTTGTACTTGATTTCGAGAGTACATCAACTAACTACTCTTGTTTATTCTTTCTCTTTACTGATTTTTCTAAGAAGCACATTGTACCACTTACTTTGTTCGTCTCCTCTTGCATCACTTGTTTTCCATATATCAATGATTTCAATATTATCAAAAGAATCTAAAAGGTCATCCAGGGAATCTCTGTCATAATCACAGTAATAACGCCCGCTGTACATTCCCTTTCTTTCGCCCTTACGCACTGAAAAATAAAGAATTCCATCATCTTTCAGGGCATCAAGAATTTTCTCCATCACTTCATGAATCTTATTTGGTGCAAAGTGTCCCAGCACGGAACATGCCCAGATTCCATGGAATACATCATCAAATTCCATATCCTCTACACGAAGATGCAGAACATCCCTTCCTGTATGAATTTCGGCGAGTTCACACATTCTCTTTGAACCATCCATGGCCGTAACACTGAAACCTTCTTCCTCGAGAAACAAGGTGTCTCTTCCCGACCCGCAGCCTAAATCAAGCACTTCTCCGTTTTCCGGCAGCAATTCCATAAATATCTGTAACTGCTCCTCCATGCTTAAATTAACAGTTTCTTCATAATAAGGTACCGCGTATCGGTCATAATAATCAATCGAGTCCACTTATTTTCCTCCTTCTTGGACAATGACAAACATAGTATTCGTAGTCTCCCCTACAGGGGTTATTTTCGGGCTTATTATAACATATTTAATTTCATTCGTGAAGCATTAAAGGATATAAATTTTTCCGTCTTTTATTGCTATTTTTTTCTCTTTTAAAAGATGTCCAACTGCACGTTTGAACGCATTTTTGCTAAGACCAAATTCTCTTTGAATTACTTCCGGCGAAGCCTTGTCATCAAACGGAAGCACCCCTTCAAAGTCCTCAATAATGCTGTATACACTTTCTGCATCTTCATAAAGCTGGATGTGTGCTTTCTGACGTCCGCTTAAGGTCAGTTTTCCGTCTTCTCTGACTGCTGTTACACGGCAGGTCAGTTCTTCTCCTGCTTTATAATTTCCCTGTGCTTCCTGTTTTGGAATCATGCCGGAATATTTTCCGTCAACGGCAATAAATACACCAAAGTTATCACTGATTTCATAAACCGTTCCTGTTACTGTATCTCCCTCTGCATAAGGAGAATTGGTCTGTAAATAATTATACACTTTCATGGTTGCACAAAGACGACTGCTCTTGTCAATATAAACAGACACCAGCACTTCTTCATTTTCATGCACTTTCTTTGTCTGCTCTTTATATGGAAGAAATAAATCTTTTTCGAGTCCCCAGTCAAGAAATGCTCCGATTCTTGAAACCTGTGCCACTTTTAAAAATCCGGTTTCGCCAAGCATTAATTTCGGCTGGCGCATAGTTGCAATCAGACGGTCCTGTGAATCTTTATATAAAAAGACTTCTAATTTATCTCCCTCTTTTGTTCCAGCCGGAACCTGTTTAATCGGAAGCAGGACTCTGTCCTTTTCTCCTGCATCTTGTCTTTCAGCCAGATAAACACCAAATTCTACTTTCTTTACTACAATCAGTTTCTGTCTTTCACCTAATCTCATCTCTTTTTCTCCTTTAATTCCACAATCGCATACGGTTCTCCGGTTTCCTTGCAAAGTGATACAATGCATTTTTCTTCATCTGTATAAACAATCGGCTCTATGACATCCCCAAGCACAGCCTGCCCTTTATATTCTGCACGCATCTGCCATACTTTAAAATCTTTTGGCAGATATTCACATGCCATTGCCACATACTGTTCATTATTCACATGATGGTTGGTATCCAAGTTATGGGAACGTACCGAAAATAGTTCACATTTCGTTCCGCCTTCCGGTACTGCAATCTTTCTCGTTGCATACTCCATCGGAAATTTTTCTTCTAGTCCATAGGCATCTACCTGCTCTTTGGGAACTGCCACCGGAAGTCCCGTTTCTGTGTTTAAATACGTCCAGATGGAATTAGCATAGGCAATCACATTTCCAGCTTCATCTTCCATTGTAAAATTTCGATTTCCCAAAAAACGCTTAAAACCATAAGCCCAGGTTGTTATCCTGATTTTCTCACACAAAGCTGGATATCGTTCAATAACGACCTGCCAGGAAGACAACACCCATACTCTATGCTGTTTTTTTAAAAATCCGACTCCTGCTCCAAGTGACTCTGACTGAAATGTACTACAGTCCTGAAAATAGTTAATTACAGAACCGAGCGTAAGTTTCTGATCCTCTCCTACTTCACTGAATCTGACACAACTGTCAAAAGAATATTTCATAAATTTCTCCCTTCGATGAAATTTAACGATTACTAAACGATTACTATATAAAAGGAATCCCTTCTTGCATTGAAATTTTTTATCTGAAGGATTCTATCTGGTAAAAAAAAATCCCAGACACTTCTGTCTGGGATATGAGAGCTGGGCTACAAGGATTCGAACCTTGAAATGACGGAGTCAGAGTCCGTTGCCTTACCGTTTGGCGATAGCCCAATGTCTTACAACAAAATGAATTATATATGATACTGTGAAAAAAGTCAACACTTTTTTTGAAATTTTTTAAAATATTTTTTTTGTGTGATTTTTCTCGAATATTCTGCATAAAATAAATCAAGTCTATTTCTATCTATTCCTAATAAAATGGAGGCATTGTCTATGTACCCTATTGCTATCCTTGTAAATAAAAAAAACCCACTCAATCCTCACTACATACCCTCTGACCTCATTGAACCTGATATTCCATTCTATGCTCCAAGTAAAGACCCCAAACGTCTGTTACAGCGTGAAGCCGCTATCGCAGTCGAAAAACTCTTTGAGCGTGCCCGACAGGAAAACATTCATCTATGGGGAATTTCCGGTTATCGTTCTTATAAACGACAGGAAGAATTATTTTCTTCTGCAAATGGACGCTCCAGTGTTGCTCCGCCTGGATGCAGTGAACATCAGACCGGTCTTGCTCTTGATGTCTCCTGTCCCAATGAAAACTATGAATTAGAAGAAAGTTTTTCCAAAACCAAGGAAGGATGCTGGCTTGCTCGCCATTCTGCTCTTTTTGGATTTATCTTACGCTATCCTAAAAATAAAGAAGAAATCACCGGATTTCCATTTGAACCATGGCATATCCGCTATACCGGAATCGGGCTTGCTTCCTGTCTGACGCTTACCGGAATGACTTTGGAGGAATACTATGAAAGAGGGCTTCATCTTCCACCAAAATGACGTGTTACCACGCCAAACTCCTTGAATTATTACCCTTATCTGTTATATAATTGAGGCACAAAAGAACGTATGGAAAAGGAAGAATTTATGAGAGCTCTAAATTTAACATTACTTACAGATTTATATGAATTGACCATGATGCAGGGATATTTTAAGAATCCTACTGACCAAATCGTGGTTTTTGATGCATTTTACCGCAAGAATCCGTGTGATGGCGGTTATGCAATCTGTGCCGGACTAGAACAGGTGATTGAGTATATCCGTGACCTGCATTTTGCACCGGACGATATTGATTATTTGAAATCCCTGAAAATTTTTGATACTGATTTTCTGGAATATTTAAGAGGATTTCATTTTACTGGTGATATCTACGCAATTCCAGAGGGAACAATCATTTTCCCAAGAGAACCTTTAATTAAAGTTATCGCTCCGGTTATGGAAGCGCAGTTAATCGAAACTGCCCTTTTAAATATTTTAAATCATCAGTCTTTAATTGCAACCAAAGCTTCCCGCGTTGTCTACGCTGCAAAAGGTGACGGAATTATGGAATTTGGTCTGCGCCGTGCACAAGGACCGGATGCCGGTATCTATGGCGCAAGAGCCGCAATGATTGGCGGATGTATCGGCACATCTAACGTTTTAACCGGTCAGATGTTTGATGTTCCGGTCAAAGGAACTCACGCTCACAGCTGGATTATGAGTTTTCCGGATGAATACACTGCGTTTAAAGCTTATGCAAACTTATATCCGGATGCCTGTATTCTGCTCGTTGACACTTACGATGTCTTAAAATCCGGCGTTCCAAATGCTATCCGTGTCTTTAAAGAAATGCAGGCAGAAGGCATTGAATTAAAAGGCTATGGAATCCGTATTGACAGCGGTGACCTTGCTTATCTGTCCAAACAGGCTTATAAAATGTTAAAAGAAGTTGGATTTGAAGATGCTATCATCTCTGCTTCCAGTGACCTTGATGAATATCTGATTGACAGCTTAAAAGCTCAGGGTGCAAAAGTCAATTCCTGGGGTGTCGGCACAAACCTGATTACTTCAAAAGGACATCCAGCTTTTGGCGGAGTCTACAAATTAGCGGCAATCAAAAATAAAGAGGATGAAGATTTTATTCCAAAAATCAAACTCTCTGAAAATGTAGAAAAAGTAACCAACCCTGGAAATAAAACGATTTTCCGTATCTACGACAAGGCATCCGGAAAAATTCGTGCAGATTTAATCTGTCTTGCCGATGAAGTCTTTGACCCAGAAAAAGATATGATTATCTTTGACCCAATGGCAACCTGGAAAAAGACCAAAATCGAAGGCGGTACTTATACCTTACGTGAACTGCTTGTTCCTGTATTCAAAAAAGGCGAATGTGTCTACACTTCTCCATCTGTGATGGAAATCCGTGATATTTGTCAGAAAGAAAAACAGACCCTCTGGGGTGAAACTCTGCGTCTTGTTAATCCGCAGGAAGTGTATGTCGATTTATCTGACAAACTTTATAAAATTAAAAGTGATTTGCTTGAAGAAATGAGTCAGGCAGCAATCGAAAACGAATAATCTAATATCATTCCGATAACATTTTGACAGCATAAAAAAAGGACATGACAAATTAACCTCCTTGTCATGTCCCTTTTTAATCTTTCAAACGAAATTCTATTGTTCCATCTGGCGTCCTAAAAATACTGCTGCCGCTTTCGCAAGTTTAATTTCTGTCTCTCCAAGCTCTTTCTCCCCATCATCACTGAAAATAATCACTGCTCCAATGCAGTCACCAAGACTAATAATCACAGAAATCACCTGCGCCTGATATCCACCCGCATCATTTTGCGTCAATCTGACTGTTTCTTTCTTTGCAAGTTTTACCGTTTCTCGTTGAGAAATCACGGTTTCAAGTTCTTCATCAATCAATCTTCCTGAATATTCTTTTGCCCGCTTTCCACTTGCCGCAATTATCTGGTCATGGTCGGCAATACATACCGTATGACCGGAAACCTGCGCCAGACTCTGCGCATATTCTTTTGCAAAATCTCCAAGTTCTCCAATCGGAGAATACTTTTTTAAAATAATCTGTCCATCTCTGTCTGTAAAAATCTCCAGCGGGTCACTTTCCTTAATCCGCAGGGTTCTTCTGATTTCCTTTGGCACTACAACCCTTCCCAAGTCATCAATCCGCCTGACAATTCCTGTCGCTTTCATCTCTTAAATTCCTCCTGTATTTTTTCATCATACTATTAGTTTCCCATTATTGTACTGTATGGGTAGTATGTGGAAATTTAGGAGAATTATGCGAGAAATTAAAACCTTTCTACGTTAATTATTTCCACGGCCGTTCTTTTTTGTGCCATCCTCTTTCTTCCCAATAACCATAATCCGGTTCTATTTTCATAAAGTGTTTATGCGCAAACCGAATCATTTCAAACCAAAGTCTGGTCTTTAATGTCGGAGCAAAAGGTGGATGATTTTTCTTTATTTTTTCAGCCAGCTTATCTGTCTTTTCATGAATCTTTTTTTGTATGCGTTCTGGAATATGCTCTGGTTTTGCAGCCTGCACTCCAACTCCCAAACGATAAATTTTCGGATATTTCTCACCGATGTCATCAGAATCTCACTCCATCTTTAATAACTGCCTGTAATTCCAAATCTTTATCCAATAACACAATATTTGCTTTTTTACCCTCTGTAATCGAACCGTATTCGTCATACACGCCAAGGCTCTTCGCCGGATTCATTGTCGCACAGGCAACAGCCGTTTCCAGCGGAAGCTCCATCTCTTTTACAACGGTTCTCATGCAGTCCATAAGGTTGGTTGCAGAACCTGCGATTGCTCCGTCCGATACTAAAGTAGCCAGTTTTCCAACTACTTTTACATCCAAGCCTCCAAGCGTATACTGACCATCCGGCATTCCGGTTGCACGCATACTGTCACTGATTAAAATCATACGGTCTGCTCCCATCATTTCAAATGTCGCACGAACCGTTGCCGGATGAATATGGATTCCATCACAGATAATTTCCGGCATTACATGTTTACAGTCGTAGACCGCACCTACCACTCCTGGCGCACGATGTGAAAACGGCGGCATTGCATTATAAAGATGAACCGCATGATTTGCCCCAGCTTCAAATGCTGCTTTAGCCGTCTTATAATCTGCATTGGTATGTGCAAGAGAAACATTTACTTTATCCTTTACTGACTTGATAAAATCAATGGTCTCTTTGCTCTCTTCCGGTGCAATTCCAATAAATTTTACCAGACCATCAGATGCCTTTAAAAACCGCTCGCAGATTTCTACATTACAAGGAATAATATTTCTTTCATCCTGTGCACCTTTTTTTGCAGGACTGATAAATGGTCCTTCCATGTTGATGCCAAGCAAATCGGCTCTGCGCTTGTCTGTATTTTCTTTTTTGTATTCTGCTGCCACCTCTAAAATATGCTCTAACTCTTCCACCGGAAGTGTCATCGTCGCAGGTGCAATCGCAGTTACACCAATAGAAGCTTCATACTCTGCAATTCTTGCAATCGCCTCTTTGGTTCCGTCACAAAAATCATCACCCTTACATCCATGAAAATGTAAATCAATTAAACCTGGGATTGCATAAGCACCGTTTCCATCAATAGTTTCCTCTAAGTCTGCATCCGGCATGTTTGTTTCTGTGTAAACTGCCTTGATTTCATCCCCCTCCAAGGCGATTGCTCCGTTCTTAAATTCTTTGTCTTCGGTGAATACTTTTACATTCTTAATCAGCATAATTACCCTCTCTTTCTCTATGCTTGAAGTATAATATTCTATCTGTATTTTTTCAATGTATTTTCTTATATTATAAACAGCAAAATGGCTCTTTTAAACTGTAAAATTGGCTCAAAATAGCCATTTTTATTGAAAATGGACTTATATTCTTATATTATGATGTTGGGGTAATATATTTAGAAAATTCTCAAATAATATAAGAAAGAAGGATACTGATTATGGTTATCTATAAAGCAAAAAACTATCAGGATATGAGCAGAAAAGCTGCAAACATTATCTCAGCACAGATTATTATGAAACCAAACTGTGTGCTTGGACTGGCAACCGGTTCTTCACCGGTTGGAACTTACAAACAATTAATTGAATGGTACGAAAAAGGAGATTTGGATTTCTCACAGGTAACAAGTATCAATCTGGATGAATATAAAGGTTTAAGTCCAGAAAACGACCAGAGCTATCGTTACTTCATGAATACCAATCTCTTCGACCACGTAAACATTGACAAGACTCGTACCTTTGTACCAAACGGACTCGAACCGGATTCCCAGAAAGCCTGCAATGATTACAATCAAATCATTCAGGAAGAAGGTCCGATTGATTTACAGCTTCTCGGTCTTGGCCACAACGGACACATCGGTTTTAACGAACCAGGTGAAGCATTTGAAAAAGAAACTCACTGTGTAGATTTAACCGAAAGTACTATCGAAGCAAATAAGCGCTTCTTTGAATCCGAAGATGATGTTCCGAAACAAGCTTATACAATGGGTATCAAAAACATTATGCAGGCAAAGAAAATCCTCGTTGTCGTAAGTGGTGCAGATAAAGCAGATATCTTAAAAGAAGTGCTTTACGGACCAATTACTCCAGAAGTTCCAGCTTCTATTCTGCAGTTACACAATGATGTAACAATCGTTGCAGATGAAGCAGCATTAAGTAAAATTGATAACTAAAATATCAAAGGAGCTGCCTATCTCGGACAGCTCCTAATTACATAATTGATATAAATGAATTGATAAATACAGCCATAGCGTCAAGAACACTTGTCTTACCACTTCCATTTTTTCCTGTAAATATAATATGTCTACACTCATTTCCAGAAACAGGAATATTTATATTTTTTAAATGCCGGACCTTATTTATCTCTATATTTTTTATAAAAATCCGCTCCATCCATATCCCTCCTTAAAAAATATTATTATAGTATTATCCAAATCGTAACACATTTTTCTGGCTTCTATTTTTTTCAAAAATTCATTGACAAAATTCTATTTTATCTTTATTATGTGTATAAAGGAATGGGTTCTTCTACTGAGTAGAATCTTCGGATTGGAAAAGTTTGCTCGTTTCTTTTTTTATTTGCATAATATCATACAAATACATCTTATTATCTTTAGCATGTCTTATTAGCATTAACACATGAAATACATTATATCTTTCGATTTCTCCATCTTCTGAAAAAACAGGAAGTGCAAAACGAGATTCATAACGATACCATCCATATTTTGCATCTTTACCATGTTTTTCTTTCCGATTTTCTTCAAATATTTTGCCATAAGCTGTTTCTAACATTTCCGGTATTCCTTGTGCTGCGTTGGCTTTTGCTTTTGCACTTGCACCCTTTAACCGGTGTGTATAATTAGAGTTTGCATATTCATCAGATAAATCAGCACCAATATAAACAATTTCTTTAGAATCTGCTATTTCATAGAACTCTCCAACATACTGTTTTAAATATTCTTCTACATCTTTCCAATTTACATTTCGTTTTCCTTTAAATATAATATCATTAATCAAAACAATTTTATTACCGTCTAAATCTGTAATAATATTTACGTTTCTGTTCAAATTTTTTATCCTATTCTTTCATATAAATTTTTATTCTATATGATTTATTATTTTTTCTACTAACTTTTTCTTTTCTAAATCATAAATAATAAATCCTTCTCATTTTTTCTTACATCAATTCTTTTATCTTCCTCGCCAAATACAACGGAACATTCGTGATATTTTCATCTTTCCTATATCCTCTTTTTGAAAATCTCAACGCTGTTTTCGGTTCTTTTACCTGAACATACTTTTTAAATGACGGTGCTGACTTATCTTCTCTGCCTTTTGCTTCAACAGGAACAATCTCCATTCCATTCTGAAGCACAAAATCAATTTCCTGATTCTTATAAGAAAAATAATGTGGTTCAACTTCAAACTGACCGTGAAGCTGCTGTGGTCCAAACGATTAAAAGCCGAAAGTGGATGCTCCATTTTAGACACATTATAAATTCGATTTACCATTCCTGCCGATACCAGCCATTCAATTTGATTTTCACACATTTTTACGACTTTTTTTCTTTCTTTTTTTCACATTTTTCCAGCTTTTTTGACCTGATTTTACACATTTTTTTATTTTTCAAAAAAATAAAGATGTCTCACTTCCGACATCTTTATCTAATCTAATAAAATTTCTACTTTATTAAATTTTTACGTAAAATAGTAACTATTCACTCTCACAAACAAACTCTGATTATTTTACATGCCCTATTTTCCGAAGCCACTCATCGCTATTTAATACCGTTAATCCAATTTCAGACGCATATTCATCAAACAAATTTTGTTCTGGATGTAAAAACACTCTTCCTTTATCATTCGTCACAATTTGATGTTCACTATTAGATACTTTTGCAATTGCAATCAATTCACATTCACCCATATCTTTATTTCTAAAACTCTTCTTTCTAATATCACTTTTAGATATTTTTCCTTGAGAAATAAGTGACTTCAAATAATTAACATCATTCATCCAACCATAAAAACGTTGACGAATTTTATTTAATTCTTCTTTTGCACCTGGTATTTCTTCTAACTTTACTAAACGAATTATCTTGATTCCCATTGTACCCAAAGTAAGATTATGTACTGCATTATATGTATTCTTTGCACTTTTATCTTCTATTTCTAAATAATATCCTGGCTCTAATTCATTAAGTATTGTTTCTGTAATAGCTATTTCTTGCTCGCTTTCCTTACACAAACTCGCAACCGTAAAAATTTCATTACAAATGGCATGAAGGAAAACATTCGTATCTACTAAATAATACATTAATTGTTTTCCACTCCATTTCTTAATTTTATAGCTTCACCTGTAGCTACACCTATTTTTCTTGCAGATACTAACCAATCAACTCTGTTATTCAATTCTACATATGGCTTCATTAACTTCTGATATTGTGGTAATTCCTCATTTACCGAATAAAAATCTTTTTCAAAAACCTCTGATACTTTACCACCAATTGCTTTTTCAATATCTTTTCTAATTGTTTTATATTGCTTTCCTTGTTTATTTTTATATAATAATTTTCGTAACACCATTTCAAAACTCAAACAATACTTATGGCACAACTCATCTATATATTCACCTAATTTTTTTCTATTTTCTACCAAAAATAAGTCTTGCTGAATCGCATAAGAATGATCTTCAATTAATAATTTTTTTGGATATAACAGTTCACCAGCAAATTCATTTGCTTCTTGCTCTACCCTATCGCTTGAATATCCTAAAACACTATCATCATCAGAAATACTAAGCCCTTTATGTAAAAACCAATGTCCAAATTCATGTGCCAAAGTAAAATTCTGGTGTCCATAAGATCTTTTGTAATTCACACAAATAATCACCGTATCATTGACACCATATCCGATAAATCCAGACAGTTTATCTATGTCCTCTTTAAATAGCAAAATACCATATTTATCAATATAATTCACTGTTTCCAAACGAGAAAAAAAGTCGCCAGGGTAGTCTTTTATTCCAAAGAAAGCCCTGGCTTTATTTACTGCTTCAAGAATGTTTCTTGTCAAAAGAATACCTCTTTTCTTTACATATTATCATGCTTCTTCCAACAGTATTTCATTAACAAACGCAAAGTCATTCACAAAATCCTGAATCTTCGCTTTTACATTTTTTGATTTAACAGAATCTTTACCTCTGTTCATTGTCGAAACAAGCAAATCCTTATTTCTAACTTCACCATCAATAAAATAATGAGCATCACAATGAAGAGCACTACAAATTAATGACATATCAAACTCATCAATTTCTTCATATGAAAGCTTATCTGAAATAATATCATTAATTGCACCTTCATCCATAAAAGTCATTTCAGACAAAGCAGAAATATTAATGCCTAACAAACTCATTCTATCTTGCAGTTCACTACCGATATATTGCATAAGCACACCTCCTACTTTTTTCTAAAACTAAACAGATGGAGTATATCACATTACCTTCTATCTGTCATCTATTTTTTTATATTATATCACAATTAATTCTCAATGATACAAAAAAATAT
>JAIIAN010000202.1 GCA_022717655.1 Bacillota bacterium
AAAGAACTGATCCCGGATGTAAACTTAAACGAAAAAGGTTTAAATAATAAGGAGCGAATGAAAATGGGATTGGAAAAATATGTATTAAATGGAAATCCAATGTGCTGTGCGGCAAATGTAGTAAGCGGTGAACATTATCGAATTTCAATGCTGACCACTGCGTTAGTACGTTTAGAATATAGTGAAAATGGAGAATTTGAAGACCGTCCGACACAGATGGTAGTGAATCGTGATTTTGCACCGACGGAATTTAAAGTAAGTGATGTAAATGGCGAACTTCATATTTACACAAAAGATTTAGAAATTCATTATGATAAGAAAGAGTTTACTCCGGGAGGTTTAATGATTCGTGTAGCCGGAGGAAAATCCAATGAAAGAGTGTGGCATTATGGAGAAGCACCAAGAGATTTGCTTGGAACAGCCCGTACGTTAGATGAAGCGGATGGAGCCATTCCATTAGAACATGGAATCTTGTCAAAAAATGGATTCTCTTTAATTGATGATTCTAAGACAATGGCATTGAAGTCAGATGGAACAGTGGAGCCTAGAGTCGGAAATAAGAAAGATATTTATTTCTTTGGATACGGACACCGCTATCTGGAATGTCTGAAAGATTTCTATTATTTATGTGGAGAGACACCATTACTTCCAAGATATACATTTGGAAACTGGTGGAGTCGTTATCATCGCTATACAGAAACCGAATATAAAGACTTAATTGAGCGGTTTGAAAGAGAAGAAATTCCATTTTCCGTGGCGGTTGTGGATATGGACTGGCATCTGGTAGATGATGTAGACCCGATTTATGGAAGTGGCTGGACAGGCTATACCTGGAATAAGAAATTTTTCCCAAATCCGAAGGAATTTATGGGATGGCTGCATGAGCATCACATGAAAATTACATTAAATGTACATCCTGCAGATGGAATCCGTGCTTATGAGGATGCTTACGAGAGAGTTGCGACAAAGATGGGAATGGATCCGGAAAAGAAAGAACCGGTATTATTTGATGTGACAGACCCGAAATTTATGGAAGTATATTTTGAAGAATTGCATCATCCGATGGAAGAAGAAGGTGTTGATTTCTGGTGGGTAGACTGGCAGCAGGGAACAGTAACAAAAGTTCCGGGACTTGATCCGTTGTGGATGCTCAATCATTATCATTATCTGGATAATAAATGGAAAGGCACAAGACCGCTGACATTTTCCAGATATGCAGGACCTGGAAGCCACCGTTATCCGATTGGATTTTCAGGGGATACGGTGATTACCTGGGAAAGTCTTCAGTTTCAGCCGTATTTTACAGCAAATGCGAGCAATATTGGTTATGGCTGGTGGAGTCATGATATCGGAGGTCACATGATGGGTTATCGTGATGATGAACTGACCGCAAGATGGGTACAGCTTGGTGTATTTTCTCCGATTAACCGTCTGCATAGTACAGATAATCCATTTAATGGAAAAGAACCATGGAAATATAATAAGATTGTAGAATCTGTTATGAAAGAGTTCTTAAAACTGCGACATGCGCTTGTCCCGTATCTGTATACCATGAACTATTGTGCCAATAAAGAGGGAAAACCGCTTGTTATGCCAATGTATTATTTAGAGCCGGAGAGAGAAGAAGCTTATCAGGTACCGAATAATTATTATTTTGGCAGTGAACTTATGGTTTCTCCGATTACAGAGAAAATAGATGCAAAAACTCAGCTTGGAAAAGCAAAGACATGGCTTCCATCCGGAGTCTGGTATGACTTCTTTAATGGAAGAAAATATGAGGGTGGACGTATGGTTCAGTTGTTCCGTGGAATCGAAGAAATTCCGGTACTGGCAAGAGAAGGTGCAATTGTTCCACTGAAAAATATGGAAGTATTTGATAATGACACGGATAATCCAAAATCTTTGGAAATAAAAATTTTCCCTGGAAAGACTGGAAGTTTTACGTTATGGGAAGATGAAGGAGATTGTGTAGAAGAAAGCTGGGCAGAAACAAAGCTGGAAAAAGCACAGGAAGAAGGGAAAGACTGCTTTATCATTCACAGTCCACAGGGAAATACAGCGGTACTTCCAGAAAAACGATGCTGGAAACTGGATTTTGTAAAAATAAAGGAAAATACAGTAAGTGTGCTGGTAGATGGAAAAGAGACGGCATATAAAGCAACAGTAGAGAAAAATGGTATGTGTATAGAGATAACAGAAGTGCCGGTAAATGCAGAAATAAAAGTAGTATTTGAAAATCCAATCGAAGAAAGTTTGGCAGACCTTGCCCAAGAAGCTTATGCGATTTTAGAAAAAGCACAGATTTCTTATAATTTAAAATCAGATTTGTATGAGATTATCAAAGAACAGCAAAAAGGAGCGATTGCAACATTAGCTTCAATGGAATTAGAACCGGCAATGTTTGGAGCACTGTGCGAAATTTTAACAGCAGAAAGATAAAAGAGAAATAAATTGTTTTTTGTCTGCCGCTCTCTTCTAATAAAATCAGATGAATGAAAGGCTGGGCTTTTTATGGCAATGAAAGATAAGATGCATACAGGGGAATTGTATCTTCCGGGGGACGAGGAAATCTTAAAAGAACAGGAAAAATGTCTGGAACGCTTGTATGAGTTTAATCAGACCCGCCCGTCAGAGGGAGAAAAACGTCAGCAGATGTTAAAAGAAATGTTTGCAGAACTTGGTGAAAACTGTTATATTGAACCACCATTTCATGCAAACTTTGGTGGTCGTCATGTTCATTTTGGAAATAATGTGTATGCAAATTTTAACTTTACCGCAGTAGACGACACCCATATCTATGTTGGAGATTATACCATGTTTGGACCAAATGTCACACTTGCGACAGCGGGACATCCGATTTTACCGGAACTTCGCAAGCAGGCTTATCAGTATAATCTGCCGATTCATATCGGAAGAAACTGCTGGCTTGGGAGCGGTGTCTGCGTAATGCCGGGAGTAACAATTGGAGACAATACAGTAATTGGTGCAGGAAGTGTGGTAACCAAAGATATTCCGGCAAATGTAGTTGCTTATGGAACACCTTGTAAGGTGATAAGAGAAATCAATGAGCATGACAAGGAATATTATTTCAAAGACCGGAAAATAGAGCTGTAACCATTATTTGAGGAGACCAAAAGTCTCCTCTTTTTATTGCATAGAATTGTGTTCATGAGCAAGTGGCGGAGCGGATTGCGAATGTCCGCTTTACTTAATATACGATTATTTTTGCAAGTGAATCTCGTTTTGCTTCGGTCAACTGATAGAAGGAATCTAATAGCTGAACCTGAAAAGACCCAGGTGCCGTTGTCTTTTTCGCAGCAAGTTCTCCGGCAATGCCAAATTCGACAGTCGAAGTCAGAGCAGCGTTAAAAGCATTTGAGGCAGAAGCAAGATAAGAAGCGCAGACCATCCCGAGCATACAGCCGGTTCCGGTAATATTTGCCATAGCGGGTGAACCATTTTGGACAAAGAAACACTCATCTTTTGATACAATCATATCTTCTTTTCCGGTGATGAGAAAAACTGTATTCCACTCATCGGCTTTTTTCTGAAAGAGTCTGACTAGTCTATTTCGATTTTCGTCGGTGATGGAATCTTTTTCTCCGGCATCGATTCCGACAGCGTGGGATTCTTCCTCTATCATGGCAAGCAGTTCTGACATATTTCCCTTTAAAACAGAAGGAACATGAATTTCCAGTAATTCTTTTGCAAAATTTTTACGAAGGGTACTGCAGGCAGTACCGACAAGGTCAAGAAGTACCGGAATTTCTTTTTGTACCGCAGTCTTTAACGCAATCGGCATGGCTTCCATTCTTGCATCGGTGATATTTCCAAGATTTAAAGCAAGGACCTGTGCGGTGCTTGTAATTTCAGAGACTTCAAGCGGATGTTCTGCCATAATCGGACGTGCGCCGGAGGCAAGGACAATGTTTGCACAGTCATGGATGGAAATTGGGTTGGTGATGCAGTGAATCAGCGGTTTAGTGAGTCGATTCTGTTCTTTTAGATTTTCTAACTTTTTTATCATAGACTTTTGCTCCAAGATTTCTTTGAAATTCAGCAAGGACACCTGCCTGACTTAAGGTTTTTAAGAAGAACCAGGCAACCGTTCCGCCCATTGTTGTAGCAGCTAAAAACATCGGGGTATAGTAAAATGCGGTTAAACCGCCTCTTCCCATCAGAACCGCCATGACAGGATAAGAAACGAGAGAACCAATAATTCCAGTTCCAAAGATTTCCCCTAAGACAGCACAGATGATTTTACCGCCGGAAGCCCGATAAAAGACACCGGATAAAAATGCTCCGAATACTGCTCCGGTTAAAGCGAGTGGCGGGATTCCCATCATCATCATACGGATGATTCCGATTAAGGTTGCACATAAAAGGGAATACCAAGGTCCAAGAAGCACGGAGCAGACAATGTTAATAAAATGCGCAGTCGGGCACATTCCTTCGATTCTTAGAATCGGAGAGATAACAACACCGATAGCAACTAACATGGCAAGCATGACCATGCGAAGTAAGTGAGAATGTTCTGTTTTCATAAAGCGTATCCTTTCTTTATTACAATAAAATAGCTGTTAAACTGTAAGAAGAGTATCATAACGAAAATAGAAAGTCAACTTGTATTCTGAAAACACAGGTATTATACTTATAACAACTCAAAAAGTAAAAAAATGACTGGAGGACTAGATGATGTTTCACTTTAATTATTATGCACCGACACAGGTGGTATTTGGAAAGGGCACAGAAGAAAAGACAGGAGAGCTTGTAAAGGCGCAAAATTGTAAGAAAGTTTTGATTCATTACGGAAGTGGAAGTGTAAAACGGACTGGATTGTTAGACCGTGTAAAACAGGCACTCGAAAAAGAAAAGATTGCTTATACAGAACTGGGTGGAGTCGTTCCAAATCCAAGACTTTTTCTTGTGAAGGAAGGAATTGAACTTTGCAAGAAAGAAGGCGTTGATTTTATCTTAGCAGTAGGTGGAGGAAGTGTCATTGACTCTGCAAAGGCAATCGGATATGGAGTTGCAAACGGTGGTGACGTATGGGATTTTTATTCTCATAAAAGAAATGCAGAAGGCTGTCTGCCAATTGGTGTTATTTTAACCATTTCAGCGACAGGAAGTGAGATGAGTGATTCTTCCGTTATCACAAATGAAGATGGATGGATTAAAACCGGATATCACAGTGAATACTGCCGTCCGAAGTTTGCGATTATGAATCCGGAACTTACGATGACCCTGCCGGATTATCAGACCGCATGCGGATGCACCGATATTTTAATGCATACAATGGAGCGTTAT
>JAIIAN010000203.1 GCA_022717655.1 Bacillota bacterium
ATTCTTCCTTTGAAAAACATATCCTTATATGAACCCCTTCTATCCCTCTGCGTATACTAATATCGAAAGCAATTCTTAGGAGTTTTCATTTTGGAAACAAAGATTGTAATTGACGCAGGTCACGGTGGCAGTGTTGACCCCGGAGCTGTTTATAAAGGAAGAGAAGAAAAAAATGACAACCTGAAGCTTGCTATGGCTGTCGGTAAGATTTTATCTGAAAATGGAGTTGATGTCGTCTACACCCGAACCGATGATACTTATCAGACCCCTTTTGAAAAAGCGCAGATTGCAAATGAAGAGGGGGCTGATTTTTTTCTTTCTTTTCATCGAAATTCCAGTCCCCTGCCAAATCAGTATTCCGGAGCAGAATCTCTCGTCTATGATTTATCAGGAACAAAATCGGAGCTTGCAAAAAATATCAATGGTGCACTTGGCGAGCTTGGATTTAAGGATTTAGGAGTCAGTGCCAGACCCGGGCTTGTTGTTTTAAGACGCACCCGCATGCCGGCAGTTTTAATTGAAACAGGTTTTATTAATAACGATTCTGACAATGCTCTGTTTGATGAAAAATTTGATGATATCGCCGAGGCAATTGCTTATGCCATTCTTGGCACACTTGATGAAACAAAAACCGAAGAGCCGGAACATTCTTCCTCTGTTTTATATCGGGTTCAGACCGGACAATTCCGTCAAAAAGCAAATGCCGATAATCAGCTTTATGAATTACAGGATATGGGCTATCCCGCTTTTATCCTTGAAGAAGATGGATTTTATAAAGTACAGGTTGGGGCATTTCATCAATTAGAAAATGCAATTAAAATGGAACGCCGACTGCGCTTGGATGGCTATTCCACCTGGATTACAACACGATAATTTTATTTAACTTGAATATTTCTCAACAAAAATGGATGCCGGAAACCCGACATCCATTTTTATATTTACATTGATTTCAATCGAAGATTGAGAGAAACAGATTACATAGATTCTGCACGTTCTTGAATATTCTTTTTAAAATTAATCACTTCATGTACATATTCTTTATCCATAAATTCAGAGTGAATCATAAAATCCGCGGTTGCCTTGCTGACTGCCATCGGAATATCATAAACCTGAGAGATTCTCATCAATGCTTTTACATCCGGGTCATGTGGCTGTGCAGTAAGCGGGTCTGAAAAGAATACAACAAAATTAATGACACCCTCTACAATTTTTGCACCAATCTGCTGGTCTCCGCCAAGCGGACCACTGTTATATCCTTTAATCGTAAGTCCGGTTTTGTCTGCAATTAGTCTTGCCGTTGTTCCGGTTCCGTAAAGATTATGCTGTTTCAAAATATCATAATTTTCTTTACACCATTCAATTAATTTTGGCTTTTCATTATCATGGGCAATTAACGCAATGTCTTTTTTCTTGCCGATTGTAAATTTGATGTATTCATTTTCCATGTCGCCAATCTCCTTTTCACATCTTGCGTATTCATTTTGATTTTATACATTATACCATGTTTTTCTTGTAGTCTCAACAGGAAACTGCTACAATAGATTAGTAGAGTAAAATTTCTGTTTTATTCCACCCAAAAAACAGGTAAACTTTAATTTGACAAGAAAGAAGGAAGTTCTATGAAAGTACTGTTTTTAATTTTACTGTTTCTTGTTCTTTGTCCGGCACTTTATTTTTACTGCATCATGCCGCGTTTTACCAGAAAAGAACAAACTAAGCGTTTTACCCATCAGCTCTTTGCCCATCGTGGATTATTCAATCCAAAACTGGGGATTCCGGAAAATTCTATGCCGGCATTTTTACGTGCCGTTGAAAAAGGATACGGAATTGAACTTGATGTACAGGTTACAAAAGATAATCAGATTGTTGTTTTCCATGATTATTCTCTTGGCAGGATGTGTGGAATTGATATTCCTCTTGAAACTAAAACTTATGCAGAATTACAGGAACTCAGCCTTCAGAATACAAAGGAAACGATACCTCTTTTAAGTGATGTCTTAAAAATGGTAAATGGGAAGGTTCCGCTTTTAGTCGAGATTAAATTACATTCTTTTCATACATATCCTTGTGCCCTCGTGGACCAGTTATTACAAGAATATCATGGAAGTTACTGCATCGAATCTTTTAATTCCCTCGCCTTATTGTGGTATCGCCGTCACAGACCAGAGGTTGTCCGTGGACAGCTTTCTTCCAACCTGACCAATCCTGTGGCAGAAGGTGGATTTTTATTAAGTTTTCTTGTAAAACATTTATTAATCAACTGCATTGGCAGACCTGACTTTATTGCATATTCCTATAAAGACTATAAAAACTTAAGTTTTACTTTGAATAAATGTCTTTATAAAACACCTGTTTTTGCATGGACTTTGCGCTCTCCGGAAACATTTGAAGCATCTAAAAAACGCTTTGATTCATTCATCTTTGACAGCTTTATTCCCAAAAATGAATGATATGTAAATGTTTTCTAAATTTAACATGAATCCCATTGTTATTGGAATTTGACTATGCTATAATGTCAATACTTAATACTTGGAGAAGAGGTGAAATTCATGAAGCTATTAAAAAAATACCAGCATGTTTGGATTGTACCTGTATATGGCATTTTTTATTTATGGGCTTTTCAATATCTCGAACAGCGTAATGTAAAAGTTCATATCATTCATATGAAACTAGATGACATGATTCCTTTCTGTGAGTATTTTATTATTCCTTACTTAATGTGGTTTCTTTATATCGCATTAACCGTTGGTTATTTTGCTTTCATCAATAAGAATAAGCAGGAATATTACCAGCTTATCTTTACATTAGGACTTGGAATGACACTATTTTTAGTCGTTTCCTATTTTTATCCGAACGGTCAGGATTTAAGACCGCACTTAACCGGAGACGGATTTTTTATCAGTTTAGTACGACATCTGTATCAGATTGATACTCCAACTAATATTTTACCAAGTATTCATGTGTTTAACTCGGCTGCCTGTTGCATCGCAATTTTAAGGCATAAGACATTTAAACACCCACGTTCGGTAAAATTAGTTACCTTTCTTTTATCCGTTTCGATTATACTGGCGACTGTATTTTTAAAACAGCATACATTAATTGATGTATTCTCTGCATTTGCACTGAATTTTATCGCCTATCAGATATTTTATAAACCACATCCTGTCCGCCAGAAACAGCCGGAACAGATTTTTTTAAAATAACGACAAACAAAAATAAGCAAGAGAACTGTATCATTTACAACTCTCTTGCTTTTTCTTTTAATTAAATCCATAAAATTTTTGTGCCACGTGATATACTGCAATGATAATATTTCTTCCACCTGCTCCTGGAAGATTAACTGCTCTTCCTAAGATTCCAAGTCTCAATTTGCGATAGAGATTGATATCCGCATTTTTAATATATTTCCATAAATCTTTCTTTTTATCCAAATTTTCCTCTGTGCCGGAACGAATCAGCATAACAGAAGAAACGGTTGTAATAATATCCAGATATCTTAACATGTATTGTCTTAAATGTTTATTTGCAATTTTCTTTCCGGCAATCGTATCTACCATCAGACGATTGACTAACAACTGTTGGTCAATTCTTCTAATCATGACATCTTCATGTACCGACTGGTCCTCACGTCCAATAAAATAGCGGTAAAAATTTTCATCCATATAATACATTGTTTTTACAGACATTAACGGCTGATACACAAACAGATTATCTACATAAAAAGTATGTTTTGGAAGTTCCAATTTACATTCTCTTAATAATTCCGTACGATAAATAACAGAATGCATCAAAATATATTTTCCAACCGGCATATTTGACACTTCATCCCAGGTAAAAATACGATTCTGTGGAAGGTACTTACGATAACGCATAATTTTTTTACGTTTTGCACCTTGTTTTTCATAGACAAAATTGCTAATCATCATATCTAAAGTCTGAGGACCTGCAATCAATTCCTGCAGTTTTTTCAAAATTGCTTCAAAGGCTTCTTCATTCACCCAGTCATCACTGTCTACTACTTTAAAATAAAATCCTGTTGCATTGCGGATTCCGGTATTAACAGCTTCCCCATGTCCTCCATTTTCCTGATGAATGGCTCTTACAATCGTCGGATACTTTTCAGCATATTCATCTGCAATCTTTGCCGTATCATCTTTTGAACCATCGTCAACAATTAAAATTTCGACAAGTTCTCCTCCCTTTAATAATGAATCAACACAATTTCTCATATAATCCTGTGAATTATAACACGGAACTGCTACTGACAGTAATTTCATAATAATCTCCTTTCATCCTTCGTCCGTCATTTGCTGTATTTTCATCCTAATTTTTCATCCATATATTTTTTGTATGCCGAAAATGCAGATGGCATCGGATAATTTCCAGATGCTTCTTCTTTATTAATAAAAATAAAGTCTTTACTTTTTTTCTGCTCCGTATCTTCTACTAGAATAAAATATCCCTGCATCTGCCATTCCACATGTGAAAAAATATGCTTTGCCTTTTCGATTTTCTTAATCTGAATCGGCACCAGATTCTGTTTTTCTACAAGCGAAAGCACTTCTTTTTCAGATAGAAACCCCTCTTGATTCGGGAACTCATATAATCCTGCCAAAAGTCCCTCATCCGGACGTTTTCTAACTGCAAACTGTTCCTGATTTTGAATCAATAGTACCGTCTTTTTTTCAATTCTTCGTTTTATTTTCCCGCTCTTCTTCGGGTATTTTTCAATTGTACCATGTTTTTTTGATTTACAAAAGTTTAAAACCGGACATTTTTCACATTTTGGCATCCCGTTTGGCAGACAGACCGTTGCTCCAAGTTCCATCAGACTCTGGTTAAATTCACCTGCATAATCTGCCGGCATTTGTTCTTCTATAATCTGTTCGGCCTCTTTTTTCGCTGACGCCTTTGCAATGTCTTTTTCCCACTCTTCCTGTCTTGCGAGCACTCTTAATACATTTCCATCTACCGCCGGCTTTTTCATTCCAAATGCAATGGAAGCAATCGCCCCTGCTGTGTAGCTTCCAATTCCAGGTAATGCCAATATTTTTTCATAATCGAAAGGCATCTGTCCGTTATATTCTGCTACAATAATTTTGGCTGCCTTCTGCATGTTTTTCACCCGATTATAATATCCCAGCCCTTCCCACAGCTTCAAAAGTGTTTCTTCCTCACACTCTGCAAGTGCTTTTATTGTAGGAAGTTTTTCTAAAAATCGCACATAGTATCTCTTTACGGCTTCCACTCTTGTCTGCTGAAGCATAATTTCTGATACCCAGAC
>JAIIAN010000204.1 GCA_022717655.1 Bacillota bacterium
ATACAAAAGAATTTGTAGATGCAAATGATACCTTTACCATTTCATTTTTTGATGAGTCTTACAGAAAAGCATTAAATATCTGTGGAAGTGTTTCCGGACGTGACAAGGATAAAATCAAAGAAGCTGGTTTAACTCCATATTTTGTGGATGGAACAGCAGGATTTGAAGAAGCAAATATGATTTTAGTGTGTAAAAAAATGTATCATGGAGACATTCTTCCGGAAAACTTTGAGGATGAGGAAATTGATACAAAATGGTATCCACAGAAAGACTATCATACCATGTATATTTCAGAAATACTGAAAGTGCTGGTAAAGGAAGACTAAGACGTTGGATAATCTGATTTTTAGTTTAAATGCAACCCTTCCTATCTTTTTTACGATGATTCTTGGAAGTTTTTTTAAGAGAGTCGGGCTGATAGATGATTCGTTTGCAGGAAAGATGAATAAATTCGCCTTTGTTGTGGCACTTCCGGCTCTTTTATTTCAGGACATTTCAGCAGTGGATATTCGTGAAAGCTGGGATGGAGGGTTTGTATTATTCTGTTTTCTTGCAACGCTTTTGAGTATTATAGGAGTGACCGTGTTGTCACTCTTTGTCGTAGAAAAAGAGGACCGTGGAGAATTTGTGCAGGGAGCGTATCGAAGCAGTGCGGCGATTCTTGGAATTGCATTTATCCAAAATATCTATGGAACATCTGGAATGGCACCGCTTATGATTATCGGAACCGTACCGCTATACAATGCATTTGCAGTAATCGTGCTGTCTTTATTAAAACCAGGACAGAAAAAGATGGATAAAGCCCTGTTATTAAAAACATTAAAGGGAATTGTTACGAATCCGATTATTCTTGGAATTGCAGTGGGATTTGTGTGGGCAATTTTTAAGATTCCACAGCCGGAAATCATGCAAAAAACAGTGAAAAATATGGCGGTGCTTGCAACTCCGCTTGGTCTTATGGCGATGGGAGCTTCTTTCGAGGGGAAAAAAGCGCTTGGAAAATTAAAACCGACTATCATTGCAAGTGCATTAAAATTAGTGGTGCTTGCAGGAATCTTTTTGCCGATTGCAGTCTGGCTTGGATACCGTGAATCAGAGTTAGTTGCAATCTTAGTGATGCTTGGTTCAGCTACAACCGTCAGCAGTTTTGTTATGGCAAAAAATATGGGGCATGAGGGTGTACTGACTTCGAGTATTGTTATGGTGACAACGCTGTGTTCGGCATTTACGCTGACAGGCTGGCTCTTTCTTTTGAAAACGTTGGGTTTGGTGTAGCCAGAAGAAAGAAAACGTGCTATAATGAGCGCAGACGTCGCAAAATGGGTGACGGTAGAAAGTACATAGCGAATAGACAGTAGAAAGTTGAGGAATCAAAACATGAGTCAGGAAAAAGTAGACCAGTATAAAAAAAATAAAGCAGTCCGTGGAAAAAATAAGAGAAAAAATAAAAATGACGAGAGCATGACACTTGTTGAAAAGCTGGGAATCACAGTGGTATCTCTGCTTTTAGTCGGCTGGATTGGATATTCGGCATATCAGGTTATCACAACGCCGGATGAAGATGCAGAAGTTGTAACTACTCAGATGGATGTAACTGCAATTACAGATTATTTAAGTTCTTTAAATACAACAGACGCAGAATAATCGGTTAAGTTTCGCCTGTGTTTGCTTGAGACATAGTGATTTAATTTATTTAATTAATAGGAAGAAAAAGCGGTTGCCACATGAAACATAATATCATGTGACAGCCGCTTTTTACGCTGTTTATAAGAAAATCAAATGATTCATTCTAAATTATAATTTAACAACGTTAGCTGCCTGCATTCCGCGAGCGCCTTCTGTTAAATCATAAGATACAGCCTGTCCTTCTTCCAGAGTTTTGAATCCTTCACCTGTGATAGCAGAGAAATGTACGAATACATCCTGTCCGTCTTCTCCTGTGATAAATCCATAACCTTTTTCTGCGTTGAACCATTTAACAGTTCCCTTGTTCATAATGTTACCTCCATAAAATTAAAAAAATAAGTAGTTGAATCTCGGATAGAAACAAAAGGAAGCAGGACTTTCAAAATCTCCTTATATGAATAAAAAGCGGTCTTTAGAGAGTCTATTTTTTATAAATAAAATAATACAATCTCTAAAAACCGCTTAATTTACAATAATTAGAAGCTTGTGAAATGCACTTCATTATTTATATCCAATATTTCATTACAAGATTCAGTATATGCAAAAATGCCTTAAAAGTCAAGGAAAAAAGTATAATTGACGAAAGAATTTGTGTATGTTACTATTAAAACCAAAAGAGAATAAAATGCATTAAAAGGTGCTGGAGGAGAAGAAGTCCATGAATATTTTAATTAAAAACGGACGGGTAATTGACCCGGCAACAAAGACAGATAAAATAAGCGATTTGTACATTGAAGCAGGAAAAATTAAAGAAATAAAAGATGAAATTACGCCGTCAAAACAGGATAAGGTAATTGATGCCAAAGGCTGTTATGTAATGCCTGGTCTGATTGACCTTCATGTACATCTGCGTGACCCTGGACTCACCTATAAAGAAGATGTTGTGTCAGGCTCTAAAGCAGCGGCAAAGGGTGGATTTACTACGATTCTTGCCATGCCGAATACAAAACCGGTCATTGATTGTGCTGACCGTGTAAAATATGTGCATAATAAAGCAAAAGAGATGGCACCGATTCATGTACTTCAGATTGGAGCTGTCACAAAAGGACAGGCAGGAAAGGAACTTGCCGAAATCGAAGAAATGGCAGAGGTTGGAATTCCTGCAATCAGTGAGGATGGAAAAAGTGTGATGAATGCAGGCTTATACAAAGAAGCAATGAAGATTGCTGCCAAGTGTAACATTCCGGTATTTGCACATTGTGAAGATAAAAGTCTGATGGAAACAAAGGGCTGTGTCAATTCCGATGAACATACAAGAGGACTGGGACTGCCAGGAATTAGTAATGCAGTGGAAGATGTCATTGTTGCAAGAGATATTATACTGGCAAAAGAAGCAGGAGCAAAACTGCATCTTTGTCATTGTTCCACAAAAGACAGTGTAGAAATGATTCGTCTGGCAAAGGAGGAAGGACTGGATGTGACAGGAGAAGTCTGCCCGCATCACTTTACCCTGACTTCTGATGATATTGATAAAAATGATTCCAACTATAAAATGAATCCTCCGCTTCGTACCAAAGAGGATAGAGAAGCATTATTAGAAGGATTAAAAAATGATATTATTGATGTAATCAGCACAGACCATGCACCACACAGCAGAGATGAGAAAAATCAGTCGATGGAAGATGCACCATTTGGAATTGTCGGCTTAGAGACTTCTGTTGCACTTACGATTACAGAACTGGTAGATAAAGGAATTTTAACGCCAATGCAGATGGCAGAAAAGATGAGCTATAATCCGGCACAGGTGATTCATTCCAATAAAGGTACGTTAAAAGTCGGAGCTCCTGCAGATGTTACGATTATTGACCCGGAAAAAGAGTATGTCATTGATTCGATGACCTTCCTTTCCCGTGGAAAAAATACACCATTTAACGGCTGGAAAGTAAAAGGAATGGTAAAAGCGACTATCTGCGATGGCAAGATTGCTTATATGAATCAGGAAGCAACAAAAAATTTAAAATAAACAGAACAATACAAGATACAAAAAGATGGAGGAAGAAAAATGATTAACAAACTGACAGAAAAAATAAGAAAGACTCATGCACCGATTTGCGTAGGTTTAGACCCAATGCTTTCTTACGTGCCAAAACAGGTACAGGAGACTGCATTTAAAGAATATGGAGAAACCTTAGAGGGTGCCGCAGAAGCAATCTGGCAGTTTAATAAAGCAATTATTGATGCGACTTATGATTTGATTCCGGCAGTAAAACCGCAGATTGCCATGTATGAACAGTTTGGAATTCCTGGGCTGGTTGCGTTTAAAAAGACCGTAGATTACTGTAAAGAAAAAGATTTGGTTGTAATCGGAGATATCAAACGAGGAGATATCGGTTCGACTTCTTCTGCTTATGCAGTAGGACATCTTGGAAAAGTTCAGGTTGGAACAAAAGAATATGCTGGATTTGACGAGGACTTTGCAACTGTGAATCCATATCTTGGTTCTGATGGTGTCAATCCGTTTATCGATATCTGCAAGAAAGAGAAAAAAGGTCTTTTTATCTTGGTTAAGACATCGAATCCGTCAAGTGGAGAATTTCAGGACCAGTTAATTGATGGCAGACCGTTATATGAACTGGTTGGCGAAAAAGTTGCACAGTGGGGTGCTGACTGCATGGGTGATGAATACAGCTACATCGGTGCAGTTGTCGGTGCAACTTATCCGGAAATGGGAAAAGTGCTTCGTAAAATTATGCCAAAATCTTATATTTTAGTACCAGGTTATGGTGCACAGGGCGGAAAAGGAAAAGACCTTGTTCATTTCTTTAATGAGGACGGACTTGGCGCAGTGGTAAACTCTTCTCGTGGAATCATTGCAGCGTATAAACAGGAACAGTATGCAGAGTTTGGAGAAGCAAATTTTGCAGATGCATCCAGAAAAGCAGTAGAAACTATGGTAGCAGATATTGACGGCGCATTAACTGCATTAAAATAAGGAGAAAATCATGGCAAAATTAAAGATGAAAAGTACTGTAATCGAGCAGAAAATGATTGCAGAGGGAATCTGCAGTATGTGGCTTGATGCAAAAGAAATTGCAGTACAGGCAAAACCAGGACAGTTTATCTCGGTCTATAGTAATGATAAAAGCCGTGTGCTTCCAAGACCAATCAGTATCTGTGAAATTGACCGTGAAAAAGGAACCCTTCACATGGTGTATCGTGTCGTGGGAAAAGGAACAGAAGAATTTTCCAAAGCAAAACCAGGAGACTCTTTTGAAATCTTAGGACCGCTTGGAAACGGATTTCCGATTGAAGAAGCAAAAGGCAAAAAAGTGCTGATGATTGGAGGAGGAATTGGTGTTCCTCCAATGCTTCAGACTGCAAAGGAAATTGAGGGAGAAGCCATTATTGTATCCGGCTACCGCAATCAGGATTTATTCTTAAAAGAAGAACTGGAATCCGCAGGAACACTTTTTATTGCAACGGAAGACGGCAGTGTGGGAACAAAAGGAAATGTAGTAGATGCAATCCGTGAAAATCAAATCGAAGCAGACATGATGTTTGCCTGTGGACCAAAACCGATGCTTCGTGCATTAAAAGACTATGCACTGGAAAAAGGAATGCCTTGCTGGATTTCCATGGAAGA
>JAIIAN010000205.1 GCA_022717655.1 Bacillota bacterium
GATTTAAAATTACGCCTTTTATCTGACTATTTTCTTTATATTCCAAAAATCCCTTAATATAAGGCACAATGGAAACACTCATTCCCTTACAGTTTACAATCAAAACAGCTGGTGTCTTTGTCATAGAAGCTACTTCATAAGCACTGGCTTTGGAGGTAATTCCTCCTGCACCGTCATAATAACCCATAACACCTTCCATCACTGCAATATCCATACCTTTACAGTTCTTGGAAAGCAGATATTTTAAAACAGGCTCATTTACAAAAAAAGAATCCAGATTTCTCGAATGCGTTCCAATTACCTTGGTATGAAACATCGGGTCAATATAATCCGGTCCACACTTAAAAGAAGCTACTTTCTTATCTCTATTTATAAGTGCCTGAAGCAGTCCACAGGTAATCAAGGTTTTGCCACTTCCACTTGCCCCTGCACAAATCAAAAAACGAGGTATCTTCATTACGACTATTCCTCCTCTTTTTCTTCTTTCTTTCCTGTTGCAGAAAAAATCGTAATCGGATTTTCTCCCATCATCATCTGATAGCTTCCGATTTTTTTTGCACGGCTTACACTTAACTGTATCATTTCTACGTCTTCAAATGGCAGTACTTTCATACAACGATTGGCTTCTGCCACACTTTCAAGTGCAATACAGTTAATGACAATTCGAATCTTCGGATTTTTTTCAAGCAGTAATTTTAAAATAGATTCCATATTTCCAGAAGAGCCTCCGATAAAAGCATGTGTCGGTACTTCAAGTGCTTCTAATGCTTCCGGCGCTACTCCTTCTATTACAGAGAGATTATCCGTCATAAATTTTTGTTTGTTCTTTTTTAACAGCTCCACTGCCGTTTCTTTCTTTTCAATTGCATAAACCCTGCCTTTTGGCGTACGAAGTGCCATTTCGACAGACACAGAACCTGTACCTGCTCCCACATCATAACAGACAGAATCTTCCTTTAAGCCAAGTTTCGCCAAAGAAACACAGCGCACTTCTTCTTTGGTCATTGGCACTTTATCTCTTAAAAACGCACGGTCTTTTACGCCATGTGTGGATGGTAAACATTCCGCCTCTTTATTTTCTATATAAATCACACTTAAGGCATCGCCCTCATAATCACAGAAGGAGTCTGCACTTCCCTGTACAATTATTTCGTCTGGATAAGAAAGACGTTCTCCTACAAAAAAAGTCACCTTTTCCATTCCATAATTTGTCAACGTCTTTGCAAGATTGGCCACTGCATCTTTTGTTCCTAAAATCGAAACCACTTTCTGATGTGTTTTTATCAGTTCCACCAGATTTTCTTTTTTCCCATGTGCACTGGTAATAACCGCATCATCCCAGGAGCGTCCGATTTTTGCCATAAAATAAATCGGTGACGAAAGTCCGCTTATTTGTCTTACTTCGCGCTCTTTTAATGTTTCCTGTAGTTTCTTTGCTCCACTGTAAAATCCGACATCTCCAGAAAGCAATACCGCGATTTTTTCGTATTCCGGATGCTCATCCAGATACACTTTTATTTTTTCACTGTTATATTCAATCAACACATCCTGTTCCGAGTGCAACACAGATTCGACCATCCGTTTTGCTCCAATTAAAAGTTCTGCCTCTTTGATTGCTTTGATTGCTTCTATTGTGCAGGTATCCGGATTTCCCATTCCAATTCCAACCAAAGAGACTTTCTGGTTTTGTTTTAATCCAAAACGCTGGCATAATAATGCTTTACATTCGATTAATCCAAGTCCCTCTTCTTTTAACGGTCGACCTACAATCACACAGATACAGCCTGCCCGCTTTGCCGCTTCCAGCTTTTCCTCATACCCGCCTGTCACTCCGGACATTTTTGTTACCAGATAACGACAGTCAAACTGATGAAGCATTGCCTCATTTAATTCCATAGAAAACGGTCCCTGCATGCAAATTAGATTTCGTCCCTCAAATCCAAGACTTTTACAATGTTCGGCAACATTAGAAAGAGAAAGTACACGCGCAAAAATTCGTTCTTTATAATTTTCAATCTTTGTATACTTATGAATTTCCTTGCTTCCTGTGGTAACTAAAACATTTCCTGTTGTTGTATTTAAATATTCTACAGCCTCATCCACGGAATCTACATATACACTGGAATCATTCTTTGTATCCTCTGTACTTCCGGCACGTAAAAGGCGTACATATTCCGTTTTTGTCTCCTCACATGCCTTACGAATGTTTTTTGTTACTTCCGCAGCATAAGGATGGGTTGAATCGATGACAAGAGACGGATGCATATTCTGCATCGCCTCTTTCATTGCAGTTTCATCCAACCTTTCATGAGAGACGCTTAGATAACTGCTCTTTGGCAGAAGTGTCTCTCCATACTCGGTTGCTACACAGACATGTGTCTGGATTTTCTGTTTTTCTAAAAATTCTGAAATTTTTCTGCCTTCTGTTGTCCCTGCAAATACAAGCACCTTACACATTTTTATAGCCCCTTGGCGTCACCATTTTTCCATTGATATTTTTTGTCTGAGAATTTCCAATAAATACAGTTGTAAACATATCGACCTGTGTATCACGCAGCTCTTTTAAAGTCATAACTTTCTCACTTTCTCCATCTCTTCCAATGTTTCCAACAATTCCGCAGACTGTTTCTTCACTTTTATATTTTAACATTAAATCACAGGCTTTCTGCAGATAATCATGACGCTTCTTGCTGGACGGATTATACAGACAAATCACAAAATCTCCGTGTGCTGCATCTAAAAGTCTGGTCTCAATTTTCTCCCATGGGGTCAGCAGATCACTTAAACTAATCAGGCAGAAGTCATGAATCAATGGAGCCCCTAACACAGCCGCTCCGCCTGTTGCTGCGGTTACACCTGCAATAACAGAAAGTTCCACTTCCGGATAATTCATTCCTACTTCATACATCAAGCCTGCCATTCCATAAACACCGGCATCTCCGCTGCAAATCATGGATACAGTCTTTCCTTTCATGGCTTCTTCAAATGCCATCTTACAGCGCTCCACCTCTTTTTTCATCGGTGTTGTCAAAAATTCTTTTCCGGCAAAATGTTCTTTTACCAGGTCTACATATACGGTATATCCGATAATTACATCACTGTTTTTTAAAGCCTCTGCCGCCTCAATTGTCATTTTCTCATAAGCACCAGGTCCGATGCCGACTACATATAATTTTTTCAAAACTGTACACTCCATTTCCGTCTGGCAAGTGCTGCTGTCACGCCATCCTCTGCATATTTTCTAAGAATCAGATTACTTTTTTCTCCATGTTTACTACTTCCAAGAATCGCACTTCTCTCGCAGACATTGTCTACACCTGTTGTCTCCTCTACGAATTTCGATTCTGCAAAACTTCCTTCCACTTCTTTTAACTGTTCTGCACTGTAAGTTTCAAACGGAAGATTTCTCTCTTTACAGTATTCTAAGATTCCCTGTTCTTCTTTCTTTAAATCAATACTGGTTACCAGTTCCATCGAAACAGATGGAATTAAGAGTTCATCGCACGCTTTTCTAACTACTTTTTCCACAGTCTCTGCCGGTGTATCTTTTTTACAGCCTACTCCAAGAGTAATAATCTTTGGAACTAAATAAAGGGTATGTACAAACGGATGTTTCATATAACTATTTGTCACATAAATTCCCATCTCCGGTTTTTCTTTTGTCTCATCCTCTTCATCCAACAGCTGTAATTCTTTTGGAATCTCTCCAACCCATGGAAAATCACTGGCAAATCCTACACTATTTCCATTTACAAGTGCGGCTGAAATTTCTTTTGCCATTGTCATATCAGAAATATAGCATCCGTTTGTCTTTGCAAATACATCCACTGCAAATTTATTGTTAATATCTGTTGCAGTTGTAATAACCGGTGTTGCATGCAGAAGGTTGCTGATTTCCTCTGTCAGTTCATTTGCTCCACCAATATGACCGGATAACAAAGAAATTGCAAATTTTCCCTGCTCATCAATAACCACTATTGCAGGGTCTGTCTTTTTACTGCTCACAAATGGTGCAATGCTTCGTACCGCAATCCCACAAGCTCCGATAAAGATAATCGCATCGCTTTCCGCAAAGCGGCGTCCCGTCCAGTCTCGAAGAGAAGAATCAATCGGTTTTGCAAATTCTTTTACATTACGAAATGCTTTATCATCTGCCTCCACCTGTGACTCATCCAATATCTTTTTTGTGTATTTACTCTTTGTAAATGCCTCTACTTCATGCCCGCCTTCGCCTAAAAACCAGCTGAGCATTTCTCCAATGCGATATCCGCTTCTGCTGAAACTTATAATTGATATCTTCATTCTGCATCCGTTCCTTTCCTGAACTCTGTTGTAAATCCCGGGTCATATAATTTTGACCGTTCATAATTTGAATGTGCAACTGCCTCTCCGATAATCATCAGAGCAGTTTTGGTAATCTGATTTTCTTTTGCAGTCTGTGCCAGTGTGCCAACCGTACAGACAAAAGATTTCTCATCTTCCCAGGTCGCTTTATATACAATTGCTGCCGGTGTATCCTTGGAATATCCACCCTCGATTAAACGTTTGGAAAGTTCCTCTAACAGTCCTGTACTTAAAAATACAACCATTGTAGCCTGATGTGCCGCAAACGACTCAATACTTTCTTTTTCCGGTACCGGAGTTCTGCCTGCCATCCTTGTAATAATCACACTCTGGGATACTTCAGGGAGTGTATACTCTAAATTAAGTGCTGACGCTGCCCCGCAAAAAGAGCTGACACCTGGACAATAATCATAAGAAATCCCTTCTTCATCAAGTACATCCATCTGCTCACGAATTGCTCCGTACAGACATGGGTCTCCTGTATGCAGACGTACCGTCATTTTTTCTGCTTTTTCTGCCTCTCTCATCACATCGAGTACTTCTTCTAAGGTCATCTTGGCACTGTTATAAATCTGACAACCTTCTTTTGCATAGTCTAAAAGCTGTGGATTAACCAATGAACCTGCATAGATAATCACATCTGCTTCCTCTAAAAACTTCTTTCCTCGGATTGTAATTAAATCCGGTGCTCCACTTCCTGCTCCTACAAAATGTATCATCTTATTTTTTCTCCTTCACAATAATTAATGAATAATATCCGGACTGTTCCGGTATTTCTTCGGCACTTTTATAAATCTTTTCACTCGGCATGCCACAATCCTCAATCATAACTGCATCCTGACCACTTCTTAAAATGCTCTCTCTGACTGCTTTCATTTTTCTTCCGGTTTTCATCAAAACTTTTGTCCCTGGAAGTTTTAACAC
>JAIIAN010000012.1 GCA_022717655.1 Bacillota bacterium
GTATAATTTTATGCATAATATTATCAGCTTGTTCTAAACAATCAGATTTTGATGCCAAATCTTATGTCAAAAGTTCTCTTGATGCTTATTACCATGGAGAATATGCCGAATATGCCAACTTTTTGGAAATCTCAAAAAATGACGCCAAGAAAGAGATAGAAGAGGATTTCAATGAGCGTATCCGACAGCAGTTTGATGATTCCGACAACATTACAGATGAAGGAATTACTGCTTATACAGAAAAAATGGCAGAAGTGAAGCAACTTGCAAAATATGAAGTACAGGATGCGAAAGAAGAAAACGGCAGTTATATAGTAAGTGTAAGAGTTGAACCATCCGATGTGTTTCAGACATTGCAACAAAGCTCCACGGAGGTCAGTAATGAAAAAATAAAGCAGGGGTTGGATAAAACTGACCCAGATGTGTTTGCATCGGTATTAACAGAAAGCATCCAGAGGAGTCTTGAAAAGAACAGTTATGGAAAGGCAGTCACTGTAAAAGTGTCAGTGGAAAAAGATAATTCAGGAAAGTATAGACTTTCGGATACAGAAATGAGTAAGTTAGAGTCAGCAATGTTCCCAACAGATTAAATTAAAGCGTGAAAAAATTGGTATGCAGAGTACTAAAGTCTGCATACCGATTTTCTTTTGAAAAAGCATCTTGCGTGAATATGAACCTTTGCGTAAGCTTCAACATCAACAGAAACCATATTTACAAAGGATTCTCCCACTGGTTCGTCTGGAGAAACTTCTTTTGAAACATCAACAGGATTTATATCTGTAAGGTTTGAAGGTGCAGGAACGGCTTCACCATCCACTTTACATGAATGAAGATATGCGGCCAGACATTCAATAGCCATTTCCATAGCATCCTCTAAAGAGTCTCCTTGTGTTGCAAGATAATTTAAATCAGGAAAGATAACAGAATATCCATCCTCTTCTTTGTAGAAACAAGCTGGATACATAGATAACATAATTTACACCTCCTGTTATAATGTTGACGGGTGTCTGACGCCCAGTCAGAATCAATCAAAGAAACTGCTGTCAAGTTATCGTTCAACTTAACAGCAGTTTTTTAGTTTAAAACATTAAGCTTTCCCAAGTGGTGCAATTTTCTCTTTATAAATTTTCCGGAAGAAAAATGTGCTTAAAAGAACAGATACAATTTCTGCAATTGGAATTGCCCACCAGACAGCGGAGAGACCGCCAAGTTTTGCAAGTAGTGCGGCAACCGGAAGAATAATTAAAAGCTGTCGTGTGGCAGAGATAATTAAACTGTATATGCCGTTTCCAAGTGCCTGAAAGACAGAACCGACAACGATACAAAATCCTGCAAAGGTGAAACTTAAGCAGATAATTCTGAGCGCCGGAACACCAATTTCAAGCATAGAGCCTGAAGCATTAAATAATCCTAAAAGCTGAGCCGGGAATATCATAAATAATGCAAGTCCAAAAAGCATAATGCAGATTGCACTGACAATACTTAAGCGAATCGTGTGAAGAATTCGTTTTTTGTTTTTGGCTCCGTAGTTATAAGCAACGATTGGAACCATACCGTTATTGAGACCGAAAATCGGCATAAAAATAAAGCTGTTGAGTTTAAAGTAAACACCAAAGACTGCAGTGGCAGTGGAAGTAAACTGAATTAAGATTTTGTTCATTCCAAATGTCATAACCGAACCGATTGCCTGCATGACAATGGATGGAACACCGACGGAATAAATTGTACCGATAATCTTTTTGTTTGGGCGGAAGCCTTTCATATTCAGATTGATATCGGTATTTACCTTGATGTTAAAGGCAAAGGCTAAAAGTGCTCCGCAAATCTGTCCACAGACAGTTGCAATGGCAGCACCGGAAACGCCAAGGCGTGGCATACCAAATAATCCGAAAATCAGAATCGGGTCTAAGATGATGTTAATAATTGCGCCCGTACCCTGGGAAATCATAGTGTAAAAGGTACGGCCGGTAGACTGTAAGAGTCGTTCCATCATAACCTGCATATAAACTGCAATACACATCGTAGAGATGATGGTCATATAGGAAATACCGTACTGGCGGATTTGAGCATCATCGGTCTGGATGTGAAAGAAAAAGGTTGCAGCAAGATTTCCAATTATTGCAAAGATAATACTGCTGATGAGTGCCAGAAAGATTCCATTTTTGGCTGATTCATTGGCAGTATGAAAATCTCTTTCACCAAGGCTTCGTGACAGTACAGCATTGACACCGACTCCGGTTCCAACTGCGATTGCAATCATCAGATTTTGAACCGGAAAAACCAGAGAAACAGCGGTTAGGGCATTTTCATTAATGCGGGCAACAAAGATACTGTCAACTACATTATAAAGTGCCTGAACAAGCATAGAGAGCATCATAGGCAGAGACATCTGAAGCAGAAGCTTTGGAATCGGAAGTACGCCCATTTTGTTTTCATTTGTGTTCGATTGAGACATAATAAAAAATCCTTTCTTCTTTTTTATATAAAATAAACACTAAGTATAGTGTATAGTAGGATAATAAGACTGTCAATAAAAGGGGAAAGAAAGCATAAAAAAAGCACGAAGACCAATTCTCCATGCTTTCAGCTTAGCAGTTCGTAGGGGAATCGAACCCCTGTTTTCGCCGTGAGAGGGCGACGTCTTAACCGCTTGACCAACGAACCGTACTCACTTATAATACACATAAAATAATAAAAAAGCAAGCATTTTTTTGAGAAATATTGTATTTTAATCCGTACAATTTTTAAAATTGAAAAACAAGACGAAATAGGATATGATAGAAAAATAGCGCGTAAAAATCTGAACATAGAATCAGCGGCATTTTATAAGAGAAAGGAAATGGGAAAAATGAGCTGGGAATTTACATTGCTCGATGCATTACAATGCATACATACGCCTGTTTTAGATAAACTTATGGTAGGTGTGACATTTTTGGGAGATGCAGGATGGTTCTGGATTGCTTTGGGAGTTTTATTACTCTTTACAAAAAAATACAGAAAGACAGGACTCCTGATTTTGACGGCATTATGTTTTTCTGCACTTTTTGCAAATCTGATGTTAAAACCATTGGTTGCAAGAGAGCGTCCATGCTGGATAAATGAATCGGTGCACCTTTTAGTTGCAATGCCAAAAGATTATTCATTCCCGTCTGGTCATACACAGGCATCGTTTGCTTCTGCAACGGCAATCTTTCATGTGAATAAAAAAGCAGGAGTCTGTGCATTTATTCTGGCAGTTTTGATTGCATTTTCAAGACTGTATTTATATGTACATTTTCCGACAGATGTGTTGGCAGGGATTGGGATTGGAGTAATCTGTGGACTGCTTGCAGGCGTGGTATATCAAGAGGTGCTGAAGAGAAAAATGAAAAATTAAATCAAGACAGAAAAAGAAAGGAAATGAAATAGAAATGGCAAAAAAGAATACTTACGATGCCAGTAGTATTACAGTTCTTGAAGGATTAGAAGCGGTGCGTAAGCGTCCGGGTATGTATATTGGAAGTGTTTCAAGAAAGGGATTAAATCATCTGATTTACGAAATTGTAGATAATGCGGTGGATGAACATCTTGCCGGATATTGTAGTAATATTTTTGTAACGCTTGAAAAAGATGGTTCTGCTACAATTAAAGATAACGGAAGAGGAATCCCTGTCGGGATGCATGAAAAAGGAATTTCAGCAGAACGACTGGTCTTTACCACACTTCATGCAGGAGGTAAATTTGATAATTCCGCTTATAAGACAAGTGGAGGTCTGCACGGAGTTGGTTCTTCTGTTGTTAACGCCTTATCCACCTATCTGGATATCAAAGTCAGCAGAGAAGGCTATGTGCATCATGACCATTATGAGAGAGGAATTCCGACGATTGAGTTAGAAGATGGGCTGCTTCCAACACTTGGAAAAACACGGGAAACCGGAACAGAAGTAAATTTTTTACCGGATCCTGAAATTTTTGAAAAAACCAAATTTTCAGCGACGGAAGTAAAGAGCCGCCTGCATGAGACTGCATACTTAAATCCGAATCTTACGATTCATTTTAGTGATAAAAGAGGCGAAGAAGTCGAAGAAATTACTTATCATGAACCGGATGGAATCGTTGGATTTATCAAAGACATGAATAAGAAATGTGAAGTCATTCATGAGCCGGTTTATTTCAAAGGAGAATCAGATGGAATTACAGTAGAAGTGGCATTTCAGTATATCAATGAATTTCGCGAAAATGTGCTGGGATTTTGTAATAACATCTATAATGCAGAAGGCGGAACACATTTGACCGGATTTAAGACAACCTTTACTTCTGTAATGAACAGTTATGCAAGAGAGCTTGGAATTTTAAAGGAAAAAGATGCAAACTTTACCGGCGCAGATATCCGAAATGGAATGACGGCAGTGGTATCCATTAAACATCCGGCTCCAAGATTTGAAGGACAGACGAAGACAAAACTGGATAATCAGGACGCTTCAAAGGCAACCGGAAAAGTAACCGGAGAAGAACTGGTTTTATATATGGACCGTAATCTTGAAACCTTGAAAAACATTCTTGCCTGTGCAGAAAAATCTGCAAAAATCAGAAAAACAGAAGAAAAAGCAAAGACAAATCTGTTGACAAAACAGAAATATTCTTTTGATTCCAATGGAAAACTTGCAAACTGTGAAAAGAGAGACCCATCTATCTGTGAAATTTTCATCGTAGAGGGTGATTCTGCAGGTGGAAGTGCAAAAACTGCAAGGGACAGAAGTTTTCAGGCGATTCTTCCGATTCGTGGAAAAATTTTAAATGTAGAAAAAGCGAGTATTGATAAGGTGCTGGCAAATGCGGAAATCAAGACCATGATTAATGCGTTTGGCTGTGGATTTTCCGAAGGATATGGAAATGATTTTGATATTAAGAAGTTAAGATATGACAAGATTATTATTATGGCGGATGCCGATGTGGATGGAGCGCATATTTCTACTCTGCTTCTGACTTTATTTTACCGCTTTATGCCGGAATTAATTTACGAGGGACATGTCTATATTGCCATGCCGCCTCTATACAAGGCTATGCCGGCAAGAGGAAAAGAAGAGTATTTATATGATGATAAGGCATTGGAACGTTATCGAAAGGCACATAAAGGTGCATTTACCTTACAGAGATATAAAGGACTTGGTGAGATGGATGCACAACAGCTCTGGGAGACAACCTTAAATCCGGAAACCAGATTGTTAAAATTAGTAGAAATTGAAGATGCAAGAATGGCATCTGATATTACAGAAATCCTGATGGGAACAGAAGTGCCGCCGAGAAAGGCATTTATCTATGAACATGCACAAGATGCAGAACTCGATGTATAGGGGGAAAGAAAATGGCAAACGCAGATAATATTATCAGAACCGAATATTCGGAAATTATGCAGAAATCATATATTGATTATGCGATGAGTGTCATTGTATCAAGAGCGCTTCCGGATGTCAGGGATGGATTAAAACCCGTACAAAGAAGAACACTTTATGATATGTATGAATTAGGAATCCGTTATGACAGACCGTATCGTAAATGTGCCCGTATTGTCGGAGATACGATGGGTAAATACCATCCACATGGAGACAGTTCCATCTATGATGCTCTTGTTGTCATGGCACAGGAATTTAAAAAGGGACAGGCTTTGGTAGATGGTCACGGAAACTTTGGTTCGATTGAGGGAGATGGCGCAGCCGCAATGCGTTATACGGAAGCGCGTCTTGAAAAGATTACACAGGAAGTATATTTAAATGACTTAGATAAAGACGTGGTTGATTTTGTTTCAAATTTTGATGAGACAGAAAAAGAGCCGGAAGTGCTCCCGGTGCGTGTTCCAAACCTGCTTTTAAACGGAGCAGACGGAATTGCGGTTGGTATGGCGACAAGTATTCCGCCTCACAATTTAAATGAAGTGGTAGATGGCGTCATTGCCTATATGAAGAACAACGAAATTACAAATGAAGAACTGATGCAGTATATTCAGGGACCGGATTTTCCAACAGGAGGAATTGTAGTCAATAAAGACGAACTGCTTTCGATTTATGAAAAGGGAACCGGAAAGATTAAACTGCGTGGAAAAGTGGAAATCGAAAAAGGCAAAGCGGGAAGAAATCTGCTTGTTATCACAGAGATTCCATATACAATGATTGGTGCAAATATCGGAAAATTTTTAAATGATGTAGCAGGGCTTGTGGAATCCAAAAAGACGACAGATATTGTAGATATCTCAAATCAGTCCTCAAAAGAGGGAATCCGTATTGCATTGGAACTCAAAAAAGGTACAGATATTGAAAATCTTACCAATATGCTGTATAAGAAAACTCGTCTGGAAGATACGTTTGGGGTCAACATGCTTGCAGTTGCAAATGGTAAACCGGAGACCTTAAGTTTAAAACAGATTATTGAGCATCATGTGGATTTTCAGTTTGAAGTGACAACACGAAAATATAATACCCTGCTTTCCAAAGAAAAAGAAAAACAGGAAATTCAGGAAGGGTTAATCAAAGCCTGCGATGTAATTGATTTGATTATTGAAATTTTAAGAGGCAGTAAAAATCGGGAACAGGTGAAAAACTGTCTGGTAAACGGAGAAACAGAAGGAATCCGTTTCCGCACGAAAACCAGTGAAAAACAGGCGAAAAAACTTGGATTTACCGAAAAGCAGGCAACTGCAATTTTAGACATGCGTCTGTATAAATTAATCGGGCTTGAAATTGAAGCACTGACGAAAGAACACGAAGAGACCTTAAAGAAAATTGCACAGTATGAGGATATCTTAAATCATTACCATTCCATGGCGGCAGTGATTATAAAAGAATTAAAGGCAGTAAAAAAAGCCTATGGAAAACCAAGAAAAACACAGATAGAAAATGCCAAAGAAGCGGTGTACGAAGAAAAGAAAATAGAAGAAGCAGAAGTTGTCTTTTTGATGGATCGTTTTGGCTATGCAAAAACGGTAGATAAGTCGGTTTATGAAAGAAATAAAGAAACCATTCATCAGGAAAACCGACATATTTTCCATTGTATGAATACCGATAAAATCTGTGTATTTACGGATACCGGATGTCTGCATACTATAAAAGTGTTGGATTTACCTTATGGAAAAATGAGAGATAAAGGAGTTCCGATTGATAATGTCAGCAATTTTGACAGCAAGGAAGAGCAGCTGGTGTATGTGGAAAGTTTAAATCAGATTAAGCAGAGTCAGATGCTTTTTGCAACTGCTTTTGGAATGGTAAAATTAGTAGAAGGTTCTGAATTTGAGGTTTCCAAGCGGACAACAACAGCAACAAAGCTGGCAGAGGGTGATAAAGTCGTTTTCGTTCAACCGGCAGATGAAATGGAATATGTAGTACTTCAGACAAAAGAGGGATATTTCTTACGTTTTATGAAAACAGAAGTACCGTTAAAGAAAAAAGCAGCACTTGGAGTAAGAGGAATTACATTGGGTGCAAAAGATGAAGTGGAGCATGCGTATTTGTTAGAAAACCGCACCGATTATACGGCAGATTATAAGGGCAGGAGCATTTCATTAAATCGTTTAAAACTGGCAAAGAGAGATGGAAAAGGAATAAAGACAAGAGTGTAAAAAATTGAAAGGAATTTTATATGAAAAAGAAAAATTGGTTTGAAATTTTTACACTTGTTCTGCTTTTGGGATTGTGTGGGTGTACACAAGATAAGATGGCAATTTCTTCAAAGAGTGATGAACAGAAGGAACAGGACACACTTCCAGAAGCAGAGATTACACCAGAAGAAGAGCTGTTTCTTTATGGGTATCAGAATCTAAATGAAGAAGAGAAAGTAAGATATCGTCAGATTCTTGCAGGAATTGAAAATTATGAAGATACGGTGACAGTGGAGGCTTGTCCGCAAGAAGAGATTAACAGAATCAATAATTTGGTCTTTGTAGACCATCCCGAAATTTTCTGGCTGGAACAGCAGAATTATTCCTTTAATCAAAAAGAAAATTCCGATGTGGATTTACTGGAATTAAATCTGGTCTATAACATGGAAAAAGATGAGATTGAAGAGACGAAACAGCAGATAGAGATGAAAGCAGAGGAATGGTCGCAGGAGTTTTCAAATTGTGAAACCGAATATGATAAAATTAAGTATGTTTATGAATTTCTTGGGAAGAATGTACTTTATGACAGCGAGAGTGCAAATAATCAGAATATCCAGAGTGTATTTTTAAATCAAAGTACCGTCTGTATGGGATTTGCCAAAGCAACACAGTATCTACTTGTAAGAAACGGAATTTTTTGTACTCTGGTAACAGGGAAAGTTATGCCGGAAAATGTAGAGCATGCATGGAATCTGATAAGGATAGGAGAAAATTATTATTATGTAGATACAACATGGACTAGTTCGGGATTTGTACCAGAAGAAGGTAGTATTCAGAATTTCTCTTACACATATCTGTGTTGTACCACACAGACATTGGAACGAAGTCATATACCGGATGATAGTCTGGTCCTTCCAGAATGTAATGATGATAGATATAATTATTATAAACAGAATCAGAGTTGGTATGAGTCTTATGATGAATCGCAGATTTATCAGGTTTTGAAAACTTCGATTCTGAAAAAACGGGAGAAAGAGGATTTTAAGTTTGCAAATGAAGAAGCCTATCGACAGGCAGTGGAAGCACTTGTACAGGGGAAATTGATTGAACAGGCGGTTCAGGAGTTTTACTCTTTTGACGGAGAAAAGAGCTACAGGTGGAACGTTGGATGCAGTGATACAGAGCTTTTGATTACGGTGTATTGGTAAAAAAACTTGCAAGTTGAGAATAATAGTGTTATAATTTGATAGCAGAGGCTCATAGGATTGCCTGTGGGATGAAATCCATATATTTTTTTAACTTGATACTTGACAGTGCTATGGATTTCTTTTAAAATAATGCAAGGGAGATTGACTATACTCCCTTATCGTAAGATAGAAATTTACCGTTAATGTGGTCGTAGAACTGCCTGGTAATAAAAGTCCTTACTCAAATAGATTTACACTTGTAGTCCAAAGTCTGAGAATGATGTACGATTATAAGCTAAACTTGGTAGTAAGAACCCCACAGACTTGCCTGTGGGAGTAGTCAGTCTGATAAAGAACTTGATAACTATGAAAGTATAAGAGTGGACCGAAAAGGTCCACTCTTGTTGTATAACGGAAAATGGGAGAGAAGGTGAAAAGATGAGCAAAAAAGAAGTTTATGAACAAAAAGCAGAGGAATTACTGCTTCCGATTATTGAGGCAAACAACTTTGAACTGGTAGATGTAGAATATGTAAAAGAAGGAAGTAACTGGTATCTCAGAGCTTATATTGATAAAGAAGGCGGAATTTCGGTAGATGACTGTGAAGTTGTAAGCCGTGCATTTTCCGATAAACTGGATGAAGAAGATTTCATCGATGATGCTTATATTATGGAGGTCAGTTCCCCAGGACTTGGCAGACCATTAAAGAAAGAAAAAGACTATAAACGGAGTATGGGAAAAGAACTGGAAATCAGAACTTACCGTGCCATTAACCGTGAAAAAGAATTTTATGGTATTTTAAAAGCTTACGATGAAAACAGTGTTACCATTGAAAATGAAGATGGCGAGCAGACTTTTCAGAAATCAGATATCGCACTGATTCGTCTGGCATTTGATTTTTAAAGAAAAAAAGAGAAAATTTAGGAGGATATAAAAAAATGAATACTGAGTTACTAGAGGCGCTGAACGTTCTTGAAAAAGAAAAATCCATCAGCAAGGATACCCTGCTTGAGGCAATTGAACAGTCTTTAATTCAGGCATGTAAAAACCATTTTGGAAAAGCGGATAACATAAAAGTAAATATTGACCCGCAGACTTGTGAGTTTGGTGTGTTTGCAGAAAAAACAGTAGTAGAAGAAGTATTAGACCCAGTTCTGGAAATCAGCCTGGAAGATGCAAAGAAAATGAACTCCCAGTATGATTTAGGCGATACAGTAAATGTAGAAATTAAATCAAAAGAGTTTGGAAGAATTGCAACACAGAATGCAAAAAATGTGATTCTTCAGAAAATCCGTGAAGAAGAAAGAAAAGTAATTTTCAATCAGTATTACGGAAAAGAAAAAGATGTTGTAACTGGTATCGTTCAGAGAAGCCTTGGCAAGAATTACAGCATTAATCTTGGAAAAGCAGATGCAATTCTTTCTGAAAATGAGCAAGTAAAAACGGAAGTATTCCAGCCGACAGAACGTATCAAAGTTTATATTGTAGAAGTAAAAGATACACCAAAAGGACCAAAGATTATGGTTTCCAGAACTCATCCGGAATTAGTAAAACGTCTGTTTGAAGCAGAAGTAACCGAAGTAAAAGATGGAACCGTAGAAATCAAGAGCATTGCAAGAGAAGCTGGTTCTCGTACAAAAATTGCAGTATGGAGCAATGACCCAGATGTAGACCCAGTAGGTGCATGTGTCGGAATGAATGGTGCAAGAGTTAATGCGATTGTAGAAGAACTTCGTGGTGAGAAAATTGATATCATCAACTGGAGTGACAATCCGGCACTCTTAATTGAAAATGCCTTAAGTCCGGCAAAAGTAATTTCTGTATTAGCTGACCCAGATGCAAAAACTGCAAAGGTAATTGTACCGGATTATCAGTTATCACTGGCAATCGGAAAAGAAGGTCAGAATGCAAGACTGGCAGCAAGACTGACAGGATTTAAGATTGATATTAAGAGTGAATCACAGGCAACAGAATTCGGAGACTATGAACTTTATGAAGAAGCTTATGAAGAGTATCCGGAAGATAAAAATTATGCAGAATCTTCTGAGGAATATGAATCAAAGGCAGAGAAAGAAGTTTTTGACAGCGAAGAAGAGTAGGTGAACATGGGTACAGTAAAAAAAATTCCTATGCGTAAATGCGTAGGGTGTGGTGAAATGAAAAATAAAAAAGAAATGCTTCGCGTATTAAAGACTCCGGAAAACGTAGTGGTATTGGATGATACCGGACGTAAAAACGGAAGAGGCGCTTATCTTTGTTTTGAGAAAGAATGTCTGGAAAAGGCAGAAAAAAACAAAGGAATTGAGCGTTCTTTGAAAATGCCGATTTCACCGGATGTATACGAAAGCCTCAAAAAGGAGTTTGATAAACTTGAGTCTAAATAAACAATTGTCTCTTCTCGGGCTGGCAATGAAAGCCGGGAAAGTGGTAAGCGGTGGGTTTGCCGTGGAAAAATACGTGAAAGAGGGAAAAGCACATCTTGTACTGGTAGCAGAAGATGCTTCTAAGAATACAAGAAAAAGTGCTCATGATATGTGTGTGTTTTATAAGGTACCGCTTTATGATATCGGAACAAAGGAGGAATTGGGAAGGGCCATTGGAAAAGAGTATCGGGCATTGATCGCAGTGACAGATGAAAATTTTGCAAAGACCATGACAAAAAAGTTAGAGCAGGCAGGTAGCTAAATGAAGGAGGCAGGTATATGTCAAAACAAAGAGTACATGAACTCGCAAAAGAATTTGGAAAAACCAATAAAGACGTAATGGATTTTTTAAAATCTAAAAATATAGATGTGAAAAGTCACATGAGTACCGTGGAAGATAAAGATGCAGAAATGGTACGGGCAAATTTTAGAAAGGGGAACGTGACAGCTGCTGCAACGCCGGAATCAGAAGAAAAGCCAAAGAAAAAACTGATTCAGGTTTTTCGTCCGCAAAATGCAAGCCATAAACCGGAGAAAAAAGCAGGAAGCCGTCAGCCGGAGAAAGACAATCCGGTACAGGGAGGAATGAAAACGGAAAGTACAAACAATACACAAAACAGACACGAACAGTCAGGACAGACAAGAAATCAGGGAAGAAATACAGGCGATAACCGTCAGAGAAATTATAGAAACAATGACAACCGTCAGGGAAATACAGGGGACCGTCCAAACCGTTACAATAACGGGGAAAACCGCGGAGAGAACCGTCAGGGCGGATACAGAAATAATGAGAACCGTCAGGGTGGCGTAAGAAACAACGAGAACCGTCAGGGTGGATACAGAAACAATGAGAACCGTCAGGGTGGACCAAGAAATAACGAGAATCGTCAGGGCGGATACAGAAACAATGAGAACCGTCAGGGCGGATACAGAAACAATGAGAACCGTCAGGGTGGCCCAAGAAACAACGAGAACCGCCAGGGCGGAGGATTTAGAAATAATGACAACCGCCAGGGCGGAGGATTTAGAAACAATGAGAACCGTCAGGGCGGATTTAGAAACAATGACAATCGTCAGGGTGGATTCAGAAACAATGACAAAGGAAGCAAATTTGAAGTTCCGAAGTTAGAGTTTGTAGAAAAAGACAGCCGTAAGGCAAACAGAGACAATAAGAAAAAAGATGTTCGTAAAGATGAATATCAGAATAATAACAAAGGCGGAAAGCGTCCAAATCAGGGTGGAGGAAGAAGACCAAACCAGAGACTTCCAAAAGCACTTCAGAAACCACGCACTCAGCCGAAAGTAGAAGAAAAGAAGGAAGAAGTAAAGGAAATTACACTTCCAGAAAAAATGACAATCCGCGAGCTGGCTGAAAAAATGAAAATGCAGCCATCCGTTATCGTTAAGAAACTGTTTATGGACGGTATCATGGTGACTGTAAACCATGAAATCGATTTTGAAAAAGCACAGGAAATTGCACTCGATTATGATATCATTGCAGAACCGGAAGAAAAAGTCGATGTTATCGAGGAACTTTTAAAAGAAGAAGAGGAAGATGAAAGCCTCTTAGTTTCAAGACCGCCGGTTGTCTGTGTTATGGGACACGTTGACCATGGTAAAACTTCTTTACTTGACTGTATCAGAAATACTCATGTTACAGACAGAGAAGCAGGTGGTATTACACAGCACATCGGTGCTTATGTTGTCACAATCAACGGACAGAAGATTACTTTCTTAGATACACCAGGACATGAAGCATTTACCGCAATGCGTATGCGTGGTGCAAATGCAACAGATATCGCAATTCTTGTCGTTGCAGCAGATGATGGTGTGATGCCTCAGACAATCGAAGCAATCAACCATGCAAAAGCTGCCGGAGTAGAAATCATTGTTGCAATCAACAAGATTGATAAACCAAGCGCAAATGTAGAGCGTGTAAAACAGGAGTTATCTGAGTATGAATTAATTCCGGAAGACTGGGGTGGAAGCACAATCTTTGTTCCGGTTTCCGCACATACAGGAGAAGGAATTGATACCCTTTTAGAGATGATTCTGTTAACCGCAGAAGTAGAAGAATTAAAAGCAAATCCGAAGAGAAGAGCAAGAGGTCTTGTCATTGAAGCTGAACTGGATAAAGGAAAAGGTCCGGTTGCAACAATTTTAGTACAGAAAGGTACTTTAAAAGTTGGAGATTCCATTGCAGCAGGTGCATGCTCAGGTAAAGTACGTGCGATGATGGATGATAAAGGAAAGAGAGTAAAAGAGGCAGGTCCATCTACACCAGTTGAAATTTTAGGTCTAAATGATGTTCCAAATGCAGGTGAAATCTTAGTCGCAACAGAAAATGATAAAGAAGCGAAAAACTTTGCTGCTACTTTCGTTTCTGAAAACAAGAATCGTCTGCTTGAAGAAACAAAAGCAAAAATGTCTCTGGATGATTTATTCTCCCAGATTCAGGCTGGTAACTTAAAAGAACTGCCGATTATCGTAAAAGCCGATGTACAGGGTTCTGTAGAAGCTGTAAAACAGAGTCTTGTTAAACTTTCCAATGAAGAAGTTGTTGTAAAAGTAATTCACGGTGGAGTTGGTGCAATCACAGAATCTGATGTTTCTCTTGCAAGTGCATCAAATGCCATCATTATCGGATTTAACGTACGTCCGGATGCAACTGCAAAAACAATTGCAGACCAGGAAGGCGTAGATGTGCGTCTATATAAAGTAATTTATCAGGCAATCGAAGATGTAGAAGCAGCAATGAAAGGTATGCTTGACCCTGTATACGAAGAAAAAGTAATTGGTCATGCAGAAGTTCGTCAGACATTTAAAGCTTCCGGCGTCGGTACTATCGCAGGTGGTTATGTATTAGACGGTATCTTCCAGAGAAGTTGTAAAGTTCGTATTACAAGAGGCGAAGAACAGATTTATGAAGGAAATCTTGCTTCCTTAAAACGTTTCAAAGACGACGTAAAAGAAGTAAAAGCCGGATATGAATGTGGTCTTGTATTTGAGGACTTTAACGATATTCAGGAAGAAGATAAAGTGGAAGCTTATATTATGGTAGAAGTACCAAGATAGGAGAGCTTTATAAATGAGAAAAAACAGTATTAAGAATACAAGGGTAAATGCGGAAGTTCATAAAGAACTCGCACAGATTATCCGTGGGGAAATTAAAGACCCGCGGATTCACCCGATGACTTCTGTTACTTCTGTGGAAGTAGCACCGGATTTAAAAACCTGTAAAGCGTATATCAGTGTTCTTGGAGATGAAGAAGCAAAGAAAAATACCATTGCAGGCTTAAGAAGTGCAGAAGGTTATATCAGAAGACAGCTTGCTAAGACTGTAAACTTAAGAAATACACCGGAAATCCGATTTATCCTGGATGAATCAATCGAATATGGAGTTTCTATGTCAAAATTAATTGATGAAGTAACACATAAAGATGCAGCTGGGGAGGTGCAGGAAGATGGAGAAGTTAGCGAGTAAATTAGCAGGTGTCAAAACAGTTGCCATTGCCGGACATGTACGTCCGGATGGCGATTGTATTGGTTCTTGTATGGGATTATACCTGTATTTAAAAGAAAATGAGCCGGACATCAAATGTGATGTCTATCTGGAAACCGCAAAAGAGGGATTTTCTTATATCAAAAATCTGGAAGAAGCAAAACAGGAATATGAATTTAGCAAAGAGGAAGTGAGTTCATTAAGTATTGAAACAGAAGAAAAAAATGCCATCTATCTGGAATTTAAGACGGATGCAAATGCAAATTCAATTAAGGTAAAAAGTTATAATAGTGCAGATGTTGTAGAATATGACAGAGAAGACCGGGAACTTTCGATTGAGCGGAAAGGAAAGAATCATCAGGGAGAAAAAGACCCGATTGAGATTATTCTCCCGCAGGATATGCAGTTTGAATCAGTGACGGTTGAAATGAACGGTGGAGGACAACTGGTTATCGACAAATTAAATGCAGCTTCTCTTGACTTGGAAGTTGGTGCAGGGGTTTTGCAGGTATCTGATGAATTAAGAGCACAGGAATGTGAGATAGAGGTTGGTGCCGGTGAAGTGTCTGTAGCAAAATTAGATGCAAAAGTAAGTGATATTTCCTGCGGAACAGGTACAGTGGACATAAAAATGGCAGGAAAAAGAGAGGATTACAGTGCAGAGGCAGAGGTTGGAATGGGTACTGTTCAGGTTGGAGATAACGTTCTTTCATCCGGATTTGGAAATGAATTTTCAGATAAAAATGATACCGGAAAGGAACTAAGTATTGACTGTGGAATGGGTACTGTTCAGATAACGTTTGAATCGTAACGTTCAATATTAAAATTTAAAATATTTGAAATTTTAAATTTTAAATTGAACTATATAAAACTATATAAATAGGAAGATTTTTGAATTAGGAGGAAGAAATTATGTCGAATAAAAGATTATATCGTTCATCAACCAATTACATGTTAGCGGGTGTCTGCGGAGGAATTGCGGAATACTTTGATATTGACCCGACATTGGTACGTCTGGCATGGGTAATCTTAAGCTGTATCGGAGCCGGAACAGGAATTGTTGCTTATATCATTGCAGCAATTATTATTCCGAAATAAAAAGAAATGGTATAAAAGAAAAATTTCAGGCAATACTCCTGTATAAAAGAATAAGAATTCCTGTACGCTCAAAATTTTGAGAGTACATATCAGGAAAAAGGAGTATGAAATGAGTCAAAAAAAGCAAAAAGAGATTGATTTGGAAAGTCTGACTCCCGAAGAAAAAGTGAAATATGAGATAGCAGAAGAACTCGGATTGTTAGACAGAGTTTTAAAAGATGGCTGGAAGAGTCTTTCTGCGAAGGAAACCGGAAGAATCGGTGGCATTATGACACGGAAAAAAAGAGAAAAAATCAAAAATCAAAAATGACAAAATCACTGCATTCCATGTAAGATTTCCGGGATGTGGTGATTTCTTTTTGGGGCAAGAAATGTTTGACAAAATTGTTTTTAGCTGATAGCATAATGAAGTGTAGTGACTCTGAGAAAATAGAGAAAATAAGGAGGAAGAGAGTAAGATGAAGAGAATTAAAAAGCTTGCATCTGTGGTTGCTCTGACTGTTGTACTTGCTGCAAGTCTGATGGCTTGCGGAGGAAAAGATCCGGTTGCGGAAGATGACAGTAAAACAGCTTCAGATAAGAGTACAGCGGCTACAGAAACTTCCGGTAAAGACACATTTACTTATGCGATTTCCGGAGATCCGACAGAAACGGTTAATGTAATTACAACATCTGACCGTTGGGGATTATCGACTGTTAAGATGATTTATTCCCCACTGTATATGAATAATGCAGATGGAATCAACTGGTTTCTGGCGAAAGACTGTGAAGTATCGGATGATAATAAAACTTATACATTCAGTCTCAGAGATGATGTGAAATGGTCAGATGGAGAACCATTTACAGCAGACGATGTTGTCTTTACTTATGAGGCAATGGAAAAAGAAGAAAATCTGGGTTGGGCATACTCCCAGCTGGTATATGATCAGGGAGCAGTAAAAGTAGAAAAAAAGGATGACTATACCGTATCTTTCACATTTCCATTTGAAACACCTACTGCTATGGAAATGTTGAGCCAGATTTTTATTATGCCGGAACACATCTATAAAGATGTAACAGATTTTCAACATAATGATTATAACATGAATTCAGTAGGAACCGGTCCATATAAACTGGTAGATTATCAATCCGGTTCTTATCTGAAATTTGAGGCAAATGAAAACTATTATAAAGGTGAACCTGCTATTAAAAATGTAGTATTCCAGATTATTGAGAATGCAGATACTGCTATTCTGGCATTACAGAACGGAGAAGTAGATGCTTATCAGATGACACCACAGCAGGTGAAAAAACTGGATTTGGATGCGAACAATCTGACAGCATATTCTTACAGTGAGGGTCGTGTAGGATATTTACAGTTTAACTGTAACAGAGTAACAGATGAAAATGTCCGTAAAGCCCTGTTGTTTGCTATGGATAAAAAAGCAATGGATGATGCAGCCTATGAATCGGATGAATATTATAGCATTCCGTATACTTTCCTGCCGACCAACAGTCAGTTCTATACCGAAGAAGGTGTAGAGAAGTATGATCAGGATGTAGATAAGGCAAAGAGCATGCTGAAAGATGCAGGGGTAAGTAATCTGAAATTGAAACTTGGATATATTTCCAGTGACCCGGTACAGTCTGCACAGGCACTTCTGATTCAGGAGCAGCTGAAAGAAGTTGGTGTAGAGGTAGAACTTGCGGGAGGAGACGCAACAGCTGTTTCTAATGCAATGAAAGATCCGAATAATGAGTATGATATGTATCTGGGCGGTTATATCATGGGAATTGACCCTGATACATTCTCAAGTCTGTTTAAGAATGGAGCTGCTTATAATTATATGCATTACAGTGGATATGATACCATTGAGCAGCTGTTTGAAGAAGGCAGTTCTGAGCTGGATGAATCTGCAAGAAAAGAAACTTATGCAAAATTGCAGGCTGCTATTCAAGACACAGGTGCATTTTATCCAATTATTTCCAATAATAAGATTCTGGTTGTAAACAACAGAATTCAAGGTGTAAAAGAAGCAGGACTTGTTCCGGTGTACACGTTTGAGGATACTTCCAATCTGAAAATTGCAAAATAAGTAAGTATTGATTTATTATTTTTACAAAGGGCGGAATTCTTCTGAAATAAAGTGAAGGATTCCGTCTTTTTTTGAGTAAAAAGCAAAAAGGAGAAAACATGGCAAAGTATATTGTAAAACGTATTCTTACTGCGATTCCTCTGATTATTGTAATCACAATTCTTTGTTTTTCTTTAATCCATCTGGCACCCTATGATGCGATTGATGCGATGACAACTCCGAAGATGTCTCCGGAGATGGTTCAGATGATTCGTGAAAAGTATGGATATGATCAGCCGGTCTACGTGCAGTATATTCGTTGGCTGGAGGGAATTTTAAATGGAAATTTCGGCTATTCTATTGTAACTAAAACCAATATCTTTGATGAGCTGGCAACAAGGATTCCAAACACAATCAAACTGGTTCTTCCTTCTTATCTGACCGCCTATGTGATTGCGATTGTACTTGGGCTGCTGGCAGGTTCTCATAAAAATAAATGGCAGGATAAACTGATAGATGGAATTTGTTCTTTATGGATTGCCATGCCTACATTCTGGGTAGCGATGCTGTTTATCTATCTGTTTGGCTACAGATTGAGAATTCTTCCGATTCTTGGTATGCATACGGTAGGTGTAAAAACATTGGGAGATTTCTTTTTACATTTTATTATGCCTTATGTGGTACTGACACTGGCATTTATTCCGGATAATGTCCGATATGTTCGATCTTCTACGATTACTCAGTATTCGGAAGATTATGTTATGGTGCAAAAAGCCTTTGGTGCATCTCGTACGGAAATTATGTTTAAACATGTCTGTAAAAATGTATTGCTTCCGGTTATCACAAAACTTGGTATGGCTCTGCCTACTCTGGTAACAGGTGCAGTAATTACAGAGACCGTATTTAGCTGGCCGGGAATTGGACCTTACTTTATTAAAGCGGTACAGGGAATGGATTATCCTATCGTTATGATTATCCTGATTTTGTCTTCCACATTGGTTGTTCTGGGAAATCTGTTGTCTGATATCTTATATTGCGTAACAGATCCAAGAATTAGAAAGATGAGGTAAGTATATGGCAATGAATGATTCTCAAAAAAAACGTCTGGAAAATGTCTGGGAGGCATTAAAGCATGATAAAATAGCAATATTTTCGATTGCTTTTCTTGCAATTATTCTGATTTTATCTTTGTTGGCTCCCGTGCTGCCGTTAGAACCAAATAAAACAGATGTCGCTCATATGCTTGAAGCACCAAGCAGTGTTCATATTTTTGGAACAGATGAAGTGGGACGTGATTATCTGGCTCGTGTAATCTATGGAGGTCGTATTTCTTTATTAGTTGGCGTTCTTGCTATGTTGATGAGTATTACGATTGGTGTGACAGTTGGGATTCTGGCAGGATATCTTGGAGGAATCGTGGATAGTATTCTGATGCGTATTGTAGATGTTTTACAGTCTATTCCATGGCTGATTTTGGTTACAGTTGTCAGTATCTTTTTTAAACAGGGACTGGTATCCATTGTTATTGTAATTGGATTCTTTTCCTGGATGGAGATTGCACGACTTGTTCGGGCAGAAGTAATGTCTGTAAAGGAACGGGAATATGTATTATATGCAGATTTTACGGGTGTGTCCTTACTTAAAATGGTTATCAGACATCTGATTCCATCGGTACTTCCTACGATTATTATTGCGGCAACGACAAGTATTTCAAATGCAATTATGACAGAATCTTCTTTAAGCTTTCTGGGAATTGGAATTCAGGAACCTTTGTCATCCTGGGGAAAGTTATTGCAAAGTGCGCAGAGTAATCTGCAAAATGCAGTTTATATGGCAATTATTCCGGGACTTTTAATCATGCTGACCATATTTGCATTTAACAAGCTGGGTAATCTGCTCCGGATTTATGTAGATCCGCGTGTGATGGATGAAAGTAAATAGGAGATAAGAAGATGAATGAAAATAGAGTATTAACCATCGACAATCTGACAACGACATTTAAAAGTCATAAACAGAAAATTCAGGCAGTACGAGGGGTTTCTCTTCATGTGAATGAAGGGGATATCCTTGCAATCGTAGGGGAATCCGGAAGTGGAAAAAGTGTAACGATGAAATCTGTTATGGGACTGCTTGGAGAAAATGCAGAGATACAGGCAGACCATCTGGAGCTGTTAAAGAAAGATTTATTATCCATGTCAGAGAAAGAAAAAGAAAAAATGCGCGGAAAAGACATGGCTATGATTTTTCAAGACCCTATGACAGCTTTGAATCCACTGAAAAAAATAGGAGGCCATATGATTGAGGTCTTGTGTCGTCATCAAAAACTGAGTAAAAAAGAGGCAAGAAAAGTAGCAGTGGATATGCTTGCAAAGGTAGGGATTTCTTCTCCTGAAAGTCGTATGGAGCAGTATCCTCACGAATTTTCCGGTGGAATGAGACAGCGAGTCATGATTGCTATGGCTTTGTGCTGTCAGCCACGCCTTCTGATTGCAGATGAACCAACGACTGCCCTTGATGTGACGATTCAGGCACAGATTTTACAGCTTTTAAAACAGTTAAATGAAACAGAGCATATGAATATTATTTTGATCACGCATGATTTGGGAGTGGTAGCTTCTCTGGCAAAGCGGATTGAAGTAATGTATGGTGGACTTATTATGGAGGAAGGAACAACAGAAGAAATTTTTGAAAATCCAACCCATCCTTATACCAGAGCTTTGCTTCATGCAATTCCGAAATGTGAAAGTGGCTGCCGGGAACGTCTGGAACCGATTCCGGGTATGGCACCATCTTTGGCAAATCCTCCAGAAGGATGTCCTTTTGTAACACGATGCAAATTTGCCTGTGAGGAGTGTAAAAAAGAAGTTCCCCTTATGCGTTCCTATTCAGAAACACAGTCATCCAGATGTATTTTTACGAAAGAAGAACTGGATGAGCAAGAGAAGAAAGGGGAGAAATAACTATGGAAATAAAAGAACAATATCTCCTGGAAGCAAAGAATCTGTCGAAGTACTTTCCGGTAAAAAATTTTTTTGGGAAAACGATACAGCAGGTAAAAGCAGTAGATCGTGTGAGTCTTTCGATAAAGAGAGGGGAAACATTTGGTCTGGTGGGAGAATCCGGATGCGGAAAATCCACATTGGGAAGAACGCTGATTCGTATGTACGAACCTACGGATGGTACTTTAATTTATGATGGAGATGATATAACAAAAATAAAAGGAAAAGAGCTTCTTTCCTACCATAAACGGATGCAGATTATCTTTCAGGATCCTTATTCCGCATTGGATCCACATCAGAATGTAAGAGAAATTATGGCAGAGCCGATTTCAGTTTTTGAAAAGCTTTCTGAAAAAGAGATGGAACAGCGAATTGTAGGTTTGCTGGAAAAAGTAGGAATGAAAGCAGACGATATGGGAAAATATGCGTATGAATTTTCCGGTGGTCAGCGTCAGCGCATTGGTATTGCAAGGGCGTTATCGGTTCATCCGGAATTTCTGCTTTGTGATGAACCAATTTCTGCTTTAGATGTATCCATTCAGGCACAGGTTGTCAATGTGTTAGAAGATTTGCAGAAAGAACTGGGACTGACTTATCTGTTTGTGGCACATGATTTATCTATGGTACGCCATATTTCAGATCGGATTGGTGTGATGTATCTGGGAAAGGTTGTGGAAAGCGGAGAAAGCGATGAGGTTTATGATAATCCTTGTCATCCTTATACACAGGCGCTTCTGAAAGCCATTCCAATTGCGGATCCAAAGCGGGCACTTAGTCTGGAACAGTTTGGAATGAAAGGGGAACTGCCAAGTCCGCTCCATGTTCCATCCGGATGCCGATTTCATACACGTTGTCCGTATGCGATGGATTTGTGTAGGCAGCAGGAACCGGAATTAGAAGAAAGGACACCGGGACATTTGGTGGCATGCTGGAAAAAATGACAGCGAAGAATAATGATTTTAAAAAGTTATCATGCAAAATGTAAAAGGAAACTTGACGAATCTGATAGAAAATGGTACTATAGATCTAGTATAATTCCATAGAACTGTTGAGTGCATCTATACTGACCGCACAGAATAGGTGAAAAGGGAATCAGGTGCAAGGCCTGAGCGAGCCGGTCACTGTATATGGGGAGTGACGCCGGAGATACCCATTGTATAAAATTATATGAGAAGGGCGGCGAAGCGTTAATCCATGAGCCAGGAAACCTGCTTAACAGCAGTAAGGTGAAAAACTTCCGTGCCAAAGTTTTGTATCTGGAATTCGTATGGAATGCCAAAGCTCGGAGCCTGAACATTATAGAATTATGCGACTGATTAAACGGCAGGGGGAAGAAAACTTCCCCCGTAAATAAAGAAAGAGCGAATGTAAAATGAATCGGAACTTCCGGTTCATTTTTTTGCTTGACAAAAAGATTTTTTATGATTATGATGTATCGTAGCAAAAGGTGTTGAAAAAGAGGAGTACATTTGGAAATCTGCCAGAGAGAACGGCAAAATGCTGAAAGCACGTTTCAGAGGAACAAGTGGAAGGTAGCTTTGGAACCGGAATGCTGAAAGGGTGAGGGGACTGTAAAGAAGAACCATCCTGCGTAGGTGTTCACGCGTCGTCTGCGTTAACAGACTTAGAGTTAAAAAGCAAGGTGGTACCGCGGACATTCGCCCTTTACAGTTTTATCTGTAAAGGCTTTTTTATTTTTATGATAAATGTCTGCAAAAAAGTAAACCAATAAAAACAAGGAGGTAGTCATGAGCAAAGAACTTGCAAAAACTTATGACCCAAAGGGTCTTGAAGAAAGACTGTATCAGAAATGGCTTGATAATAAATATTTTCACGCAGAGGTAAACAGAGATAAAAAACCGTTTACTATCGTTATGCCGCCGCCAAATGTAACCGGACAGCTTCACATGGGGCATGCACTGGATGAAACTATGCAGGATATCCTGATTCGTTTTAAGAGAATGCAGGGATATGAGGCACTGTGGCAGCCGGGAACAGACCATGCAGCAATCGCTACAGAAGTAAAGGTAATTGAAAAATTAAAAGAGCAGGGGATTAATAAAGAGGATTTAGGTCGTGAGGAATTCTTAAAACATGCCTGGGCATGGAAAGAAGAGTACGGCGGAAAAATTATTAACCAGTTAAAGAAACTGGGTGCTTCTGCTGACTGGGACAGAGAACGTTTCACAATGGATGAAGGTTGTTCAAAAGCAGTCAAAGAGGTATTTATCCGTTTATACGAAAAAGGATATATTTACAAAGGTTCCAGAATCATCAACTGGTGTCCGGTCTGCCAGACCTCTATTTCTGATGCAGAGGTGGAACATGAGGATCAGGATGGATTTTTCTGGCACATCAATTATCCGATTGTTGGAGAAGAAGGCCGTTTCGTTGAAATCGCAACCACCCGTCCGGAAACTCTGTTGGGCGATACTGCAGTTGCAGTTAACCCGGAAGATGAAAGATACAAAGATTTAATCGGAAAAATGTTAAAACTGCCTTTGACAGACAGAGAAATTCCGGTTATCGCTGATGAATATGTAGATAAAGAATTTGGAACAGGTTGTGTAAAAATTACACCGGCACATGACCCGAATGACTTTGAAGTCGGAAAACGTCATAACCTCGAAGAAATCAATATCATGAACGATGATGCAACCATCAATGATTTAGGTGGAAAATACGCAGGCATGGACCGTTACGAAGCCAGAAAAGCAATGGTAAAAGATTTAGAAGAGCTTGGTCTTTTAGTAAAAGTTGTTCCGCATTCTCACAGTGTAGGAACACATGATCGTTGTGGTACAACCGTAGAACCAATGATTAAACCGCAGTGGTTTGTAAGAATGAAAGAAATGGGAGAGGCTGCAATCAAGACATTACAGGATGGCAACCTGACTTTCGTTCCGGAACGTTTTGATAAGATTTACATGCACTGGCTGGAAAATATCCGTGACTGGTGTATTTCCCGTCAGTTATGGTGGGGACACAGAATCCCGGCTTATTACTGTGATAACTGTGGAGAAACAGTTGTTGCAAGGGAACTGCCGTCTGTATGCCCGAAATGTGGCTGTGAACATCTGACACAGGATGAAGATACCCTTGATACATGGTTCTCTTCTGCATTATGGCCATTCTCAACACTTGGCTGGCCGGACAATACAGAAGAATTAAATTATTTCTATCCGACCGATGTACTGGTAACCGGATATGATATCATTTTCTTCTGGGTTATCCGAATGGTATTCTCAGGTCTGGAGCAGACCGGAAAAACTCCATTCCATCATGTACTGATTCATGGTCTGGTACGTGATTCACAGGGACGTAAAATGAGTAAATCCCTCGGAAATGGAATTGATCCGCTTGAGGTTATCGATAAATATGGTGCGGATGCACTTCGTCTGACTCTGATGACAGGAAATGCACCTGGAAATGATATGAGATTCTACTGGGAGAGAGTAGAAGCAAGCCGTAACTTTGCAAATAAAGTATGGAACGCCTCCAGATTTATCATGATGAACCTGGAAAAAGCAGAAGTACCGCAGGAAATTGATTTAAATGCTTTAACGGGTGCCGATAAATGGATTCTTTCTAAAGTAAACAAACTGGCAGAAGAAGTAACCGAAAATATGGATAAATATGAACTTGGTATTGCTGTTCAGAAAGTCTATGACTTTATCTGGGAAGAATTCTGCGACTGGTATATCGAAATGGTAAAACCGAGATTGTACAATGAAGAAGACACCACAAAAGCAGCAGCTCTTTGGACTTTAAAAACAGTTCTTGGAAATGCACTGAAATTATTACATCCATATATGCCGTTTATTACAGAAGAAATCTACTGCACTCTTCGTCCAGAAGAAGAATCTATCATGATTGCTTCCTGGCCGGAAAGAAAAGCAGAATGGGATTTTGAAGCGGATGAAGAAGCAGTTGAAATCATCAAAGAAGCAGTCAGAAGCATTCGTAACGTGCGTACCGGAATGAATGTACCGCCGAGCAAGAAAGCAAAAGTATTTGTTGTTTCTGAAGATGAAGCAATCCGTGAGATATTTGAAAATGGAAAAGTATTCTTTGGAACACTTAGTTATGCAAGTGAAGTTGTTGTACAGGCAGACAAAGCCGGAATCGATGAAGATGCTGTTTCTGCTGTGACTTCAAAAGCAGTTATCTACATGCCGTTTGCAGAACTGGTTGATATCGAAAAAGAAGTAGAACGACTTCACAAAGAAGAAGAAAAATTAAACAAAGAGCTTGCCCGCGTAAAAGGAATGTTAAGCAATGAACGCTTCGTAAGCAAAGCTCCGGAAAGCAAGGTTGCAGAAGAAAAAGCAAAACTTGAAAAATATACAAATATGATGGAACAGGTAAAAGAGAGACTGAAACAGCTTGAACGCAGATAAGCAGTCCCCCGCATCAAGTGCGTGGAGCACTAAGCGGTGGATAAGGGGGGATGCTTCTGTCAGTGGGAGTTAAAAGCTCCCGCTGACAGGTCGCAAAGCGACTGCGTTCATGAGCAAGTAGCGAAGCGGATTGCGAATGTCCGCTAAGCAAAGCTGATAGGAGATTGAGCATTTGAAATCCATAAAAAAACAGTTTATCAAAATTTTGAACTTTCTGTCAGTACCGCTTCAGATGTTTGGAGTGATGGTCTTATATTTTGTAATTGAGGCCATCTCCAGACATTCTGTGTCGGAAGCTTTTAACTATATGACAGAAAGACCGTTAGTGTTTTTATATAACTCATTTCTTATCTTTACAACCACTATGTTGGTGTATCTGGTAAGAAGAAGAGTATTTATGAGGGTATTGTTAACTATTTTCTGGCTTGGACTTGGAATTATTAATGGTGTGCTTTTGGCAAATCGTGTCACTCCATTTACAGGACCGGACTTACATCTGATTACCGATGCAGTCAAGATTGCAAATAAGTATTTGAGTCCGTTTTTCTTTGTTATTGTAATGATTATTGCAATGCTGGTGCTGATTGCAATGGTTATTTTATTTGTAAAAGGACCAAGATATAGAGGGAAATTACGTTACCGTGTCAATATTCCTTTTGTGCTGATTGTAGTGCTGGCATTTGCAGGAACAACCAGACTGGCACTGGATAAACGAGTGCTTTCCAATTACTTTGGAAATATTGCATTTGCTTATCAGGATTATGGCTATCCATACTGTCTAGCAACTACGATTTTTAATACCGGAATCAGCTGTCCGAGAGATTATTCTGAATCAGCAATCAATGAAATTGAGGACAGTGAATCAAATCTGCCCAAAACAGGAGAAAAAAGACCGAACATTATCTTTTTACAGCTCGAATCCTTTTTTGACCCGACACTAGTTAATTATTTAGATATTTCGGAAG